>SKSR01000263.1 GCA_007122885.1 Gemmatimonadota bacterium | reverse complement strand
CGGCTCGGCGACGTCACGGACCGGTTGGATCACCTCCTCCGTTCCCGGGGACAGCCCGGGCTCCAGGAGGTTCTCCGCCCCAACTTCCAGATGGAGGGGCCGGCCCTGGGACCCATCGGTCCCCGGGAAGGTGGCGTCGAGGGGGCTTTTCCGTTCCCACTGGTGCTGGGGCTCTTCGACGACTCCCCGGACGAGCCGCCGTACACCTCGGATCGGATTCGGGAGGAGTTCTTCGACGGCCCCAACTCCCGCGGGGCGACCCTGACCGAGCTATACGACGAGATGTCCGGCGGACGGGTGGACCTCGAGGGGTTCACCTACGACTGGGTTCGGACCGGACTCACCCGGGAGGAGGTCACCGGCGGAGTGAGTGGCCTTCGCTCCGAGCCCACCGCCAAGGTGGCGTCCTTCATCGAGGAGGTGGTGACGGAGCTGGACGAGCGGGGGGTGGATTGGAGCCGCTTCGACCACACCGGGGACGGCTTTGTGGACATCCTCACCGTGATGCACCCCACCCGAGGAGCCGAGTGCGCCGCAGGAGACAGGGACAACCGGATCTGGTCCCATCGGTGGAACCTCCAGAGCGCCAGCGGCGGCCGGATCGACCCGGGGATCGAGACGGCCACACCCCGCCCGGACGGTGACGGCTATATCAAGATCCGGGACTACACGATCCAACCCGCCCTCTCCTGCGACGGCGACTCCATCAACGAGATCGGCGTCTTCGCTCACGAGCTCGGCCACGCCTTCGGCCTGCCGGACCTCTACTCCACGGGGAATCACGCCCACCGGGGCGCCGGGAACTGGGACCTCATGGGCACCGGCACGTGGGGCTGCTCGGGAGGGAGCCCCCACCGGCCATGCCACATGGGGGCCTGGAGCAAGTACGTTCTCGGCTGGCTCGATGTGGAGGTGGTGGAGCCGGGACGGGACCACGGCCTGGTGACCCTGGAGCCGGTAGTCCCCTCCGGCCGGGCCCTCAAGCTGGAGACCGAAGACGGCTCCGGGGAGTTCCTCCTGGTGGAGAACCGGCAGAGGGTGGGTGGGGACTCGGGCCTCATGCACCCGGGTCTCCTGGTCTGGCAAGTGGATCCGGAGGTAGTGGAGAACCGCTGGTCGTCCAACGCGGTGAACCGGGATCCCCAGCGGATGGGAGTGTGGTTGAGGCAAGCGGACGGCTCGGAGAGCCTGCTCCAGGAGGGAGGGGGACGGGGGTCACCCGGGGACCCGTTCCCGGGGTGCATTCGAGACGACCACCTGGATCAGAGCGAGCCGTGCCGGCACAACCGGGAGTTTCACGCCGGCTCCGATCCGGGGTCATGGTCCCAACAGGGCACGCCCATGGGGTTCACGTTCCTGGAGATCCGGGAGCTGGGAGACGGATCGGCCAACGACCCCAGCGACGTGGAGTTTCGGCTCCTCACCCGTTTCCAGGAAGTTCGGGTCGAGACGGAGGGAGTAGGTGAATCGGGACCGGCGGCGGCCGTTTCCGTGGACGGGTCCGACCCCTTCGTGGGGGGCGAGGTTCTGGAGTCGGCCCCCTTCCAGACCCACGAGATCGTGGCCGAGCCGGGAGTGGAGTTTTCCGAGGGCTTCCGCGTAGGGTTCCTGGAGTGGACCGACGGCGCCTCCAGGGAACGGACCTTCACCACCGGCCTGGCCGATACCACGCTGGTGGCCCGGTACGGGGGGACGGAGGTCCGCCTGGGAATCACCTTGGATTCCCCGGTGGAGGACATCTCCCCTGGGGAAATCGAGCTGGAGCCGGCGTCCGACGACGGCTGGGTCCCCGAGGGGGAGGAGGTGCGGGTGGAGGCTGTGCCCAGGACGGGCTTCGGCTTCCGGGAGTGGAGGGGGGCCCTGTCGGGGGAGGGGAACCCACAGACCCTGGTGGCCGACGGCCCCGTGGACCTGGAGGGTGTCTTTGACCTGACGTATGGGGTGGCCGACGCCCCCGACGACGTGCAGATCGAGGCGGCCCGCCTCCACGAGATCACCTTCCAAGTGGAGAATGCGAACGCGCCGGTGGCGTGGTCCCTCGAGGAAGGGGATCTCCCCGACGGGCTCGAACTGGATGCGGAGGAGGGGGTCCTGAATGGGGCTCCCATGGAGCCCGGAGAATTCACCGTGGAGGTTCGGGCCCGGGACGCCATCGGGCTGGAGGCCCATGTGGAAGTGACCCTGAATGTGAGCCCGCCGGTCCTCTCCAGGGAGACGCTGGTGGGACCGTTCCTGGGAACCGGGGACGCTCCCACCACCCTCCAGAAGGAGTACCTGGACCGCCACGGGAACGCGGATGGATCCTACGACGTGGGGGATCTCCGGGCCCATCTCCAGCGGGAACGGGAGGGCCCGACGGCGGCCGTGGCCCCTGCGGGAGAGCCGGTGGAGATCCTCGTTCCCCTGGGGTCGGTGTTGGACCGCCGGGAGGATGGCGAGCGAGAAGGTGGAGGTCAGGAGGAGCCCGGCCGGCCGGGAGGCGGACCGTGGTGAGTTCAGTTTCGCTACGAACCGTGGTCCCGCCGTGGAGGTGGAGGGACACGGCGGGGGGCCGGGGGGGGCGCTCTCCGCTCAGACGGATCGGGTGGCCCTTAGGTTTGGCCCTCCTGCTGGCCGCATTGGGGGCGTGCGACTCCGGGCCCTCGGGCCCCGGCGCGCTGGACGCCTTGGTGGAGGGCCCCGAGGAACATCCCGGGGCCGCCCTCCTCCTGGTGAGCGGCGAGGGAATCCAGGGTTTCCAGGCGTCGGGGCAGGTGGAGCTCCACTACGAGCCCGCCGGCGACACGGACGGGAGCTACCGGGTTCTCGTGGTCAATCCCGAGGACGGCCCTCTCGAGTTCCAGGTCCGAGTGCGGGATCTGGCCGGACCGCGTCCCTCCGGGCGCCTTCTCGAGGGAGCGGACGG
>SKSR01000225.1 GCA_007122885.1 Gemmatimonadota bacterium | reverse complement strand
TTCGCGCACCGGCCTGTCGCGCCAGGGCCTCCGCTCTCTCCACCGCAGCAACGTCTCCACTCACCACTACCTGCCCCGGGGCGTTGAAGTTCGCGGGAACGCAAACCTCTACTCCCTCGGACGCTTCCCGACAGACCGCCTCCGCCTCTTCATCGCCCAGGCCCAGAAGCGCGGCCATGGTCCCGGGCCTCTCCCGTCCGGCCTCGTGCATCAGTTCTCCGCGAACCCGGACCGCCCGAAGGGCATCGGAAAAGGAGAGGGTACCGGCCAACACGTGGGCCGTGAACTCACCCAAGGAATGCCCAGCCGCCACCCCGGCCCCCTCCACTCCCTCCCCGAGAGCTCTCGCCACGGCCACCGAATGGGCGAGGATGGCCGGCTGGGCGTGCTTGGTTTGGACCAGCTCCTCTTCGGGCCCCTCCCAACAGAGCTGCGACAGAGCCACTCCGAGGATCCGGTCCGCTTCCTGGAAGATGGCTGCCGCCGAGGGATAGGCCCCCGCGAGCCCCTTTCCCATTCCGACGAACTGGGAACCTTGACCGGGCAAGAGGAGGCCCGTGGATCCATCGGCCGGGTACGTCACCATGCCCTCCTCAGAACTGGAACACGGTGGCGCCCCAGGTGAGCCCTGCTCCGAACGCCGGGGAGAGGACGGTGTCTCCAGGCTGGATCCGTCCTTCTCGGAGGCATTCGTCCAGTGCAACCGGGATCGAGGCCGAACTCATGTTCCCATAGCGGTCCAGGTTCACGTAGACCCGGTCCATGGGGATTTTCGCGTAGCGGGCCGTGGCTTCCAGGATCCGCATGTTCGCCTGATGAGGCACCATCAGGTCCACATCGTCACCGGTGATTCCTGCCTTCTCCAACGCGTGAGCCGACGCATCGCACATGGCCCGAACGGCACTCTTGAAGATCTCCCGACCCGCCATCTGTACCATGTGCTCCCGCTTCAGGAGTCCTTCCTGGTCCAAGGGCTTTCGAATTCCCCCGGCGGGTCGGTGGAGGAGACCGGCCAGAGTGCCGTCCGATCCGAAGTGGTGGGAGACGATGCCTCGTTCTCCTTCGCTCCGGCGGAGGACGGCGGCACCCGCACCATCGCCAAAGAGAACGCAGGTGGCCCGGTCCTCCCAGTTCAGGATTCCCGACATGAGCTCGGTGGCCACCACCAGTGCCACATCCCCCTTCCCAAGGGCCAGGTATCCCTCCGCCATGCTCAGATTGTATAGGAATCCGGAACACGCCGCGTGGAGGTCGAAGGCGAAGGCGTTGTGGGTCCCCAAGGCCGCCTGCAGCTCACAGGCCGTGGACGGGAGCCACCGATCGGGCGTGGCCGTCGACACCATGAGAACGTCCACCTCCTCCGGTGTCACACCCGCATCAGCCAACGCTTCCCGGGCGGCTTCAAGCCCCATACCGGCCGTCGTCGTCCCCTCTTCGGCGATCCGGCGTTCCCGGATTCCCGTTCGCTCCCGGATCCACTCGTCCGAGGTCTCCACCAGCCGTTCCATGTCCGCGTTCGTGAAGACCCGCTCTGGAAGGTACCGTCCGGTTCCAACGATCTCAGCCCGGATTTCTGCCCGGCTCATGGCTTTTCTCCCTTGATCTGCTCACCGGAAAGCTCCTGGGCGATCCGTTCCACCATGGAGGAACGGACGGCCTGGCTCGCCACCCCCAAAGCATTTCGGATGGCCTTCGGGGGGGACTGCCCGTGGCAGATTACCGTTACCCCGTTCACCCCCAGAAGGGGGGCCCCGCCGTACTCGGCGTAGTCCAGGACCTGGAGGACGCGCTCCAGGTCGAGCCCCGATTCCTGCTCCCGAAGCTCTTTCTTCAAAAGTCCGATGATGAACGCGGCCACCGATTCGTAGAACTTGAGAAGGGCGTTCCCCACAAACCCGTCGCAGACCACCACGTCGGCGCGACTGCGGATGATGTCCCTCCCCTCCACGTTCCCGACGAAATTGAGCCCGCTTTCGGCCAGCAGCGGGTAGGTCCGCTGCGCCAAGTCGTTACCCTTCCCGGCCTCCTCCCCGATGTTGAGCAGACCCACCCGGGGTCGGTCCAAACCCATGAGGTTCTGAGCGTAGATATTCCCGAGGCGAGCGAATTGGACCAGATGTTCCGGGCGGGAGTCCACGTTCGCGCCGGAGTCCACCAGGAGAGCGGGGGACCCGGAGGTGGGAAGCAAGGTGCCGACGGGAGGGCGGTCCACCCCCGAGAGGGCCCGGAGGAGGACCAGGGAAGCGGCCATGACGGCCCCGGTGGAGCCGGCGCTCACAAAGGCGTCCGCCTTCCCTTCCTGTTGAAGGCGCACCCCTCGGACGATGGAAGACTCGGGCTTCCGGCGTACGGCCTGGGCCGGAGATTCCCCGGCCGCTATGACATCCGGAGCGTGGACCACCTCCACCCGGTCCGCAGGGATCTCCGGATGCCGGGCCAGCTCGTCCTCGATGGCTCCCTGCTCTCCGACGAGCAGGATGCGGACATCCGGGCCCAACTCGGAAAGGGCCGTGGCGACTCCGGTGATCTCCGTAGCGGGAGCACCATCGGTCCCCATGGCGTCGAGGGCGATGCGCACGATGGCCGCCCCTCGGTCAGTCGATCTCGACGTCGATGACCGCTTCGTTCCGGTAGTACCCGCAGCTCAGGCAGACACGGTGGGGCAGCTTGGGGTCTCCACAGCGCTCGCATTCGCGAATGGTGCTTCGCTCGGCCTTGTAATGGGTCCGGCGCTTACGCTTCCTCTGTTTCGATGTCCGCTTCTTGGGTACCGCCATGAGCTCAACTCACTCCTCGTTCTGCATGGCCCGCAGAGGCGCCCAACGCGGATCGGGTTCCTCCAACGTACAGCCGCAGTCGTTTCGGTTCAGGTCCGCTCCGCACCGGGAGCAGAGCCCCTGACAGTCTTC
>SKSR01000036.1 GCA_007122885.1 Gemmatimonadota bacterium | reverse complement strand
CTCTTCGGGAATCAACGGGACGGGGTCCTGAAGATCGCCGTCACGCCCTGAGGTGCGCGGGTGGGAATGCTGGTGGCTCCGTCCCGGGGTCCCGACCTGGAGTCCGGCCCACCGCGGACCCGCTCCACCAACCCACCCGATGCACCGAAGCCCCCCCGACCGTTCAAGAGGTCGGGGGGGCTTCGGGTTCTCGGGCCGGACTTCGCGCTCCTGGGGTGCAAAACTCCCGTGGGGCCCCCAGGAGGGGCCCAGCGCCCAAGCCGGATGCAGCGTCCGGCCGGCTCGATTCAGTCCAGGTCGAACCGGCCCAGGTTCATCACCTTGTCCCACGCGGCGACGAAATCCTGGACGAACTTCTTCTCGCCGTCGTCGCTCCCGTAGACCTCGGCCACGGCCCGCAACTGAGAGTTCGAGCCGAACACCAGGTCGACACGGGTACCGGTCCACTTCACATCGCCTGTCACACGGTCGCGACCCTCGAACTCCTCCTCCCCCTCGCCGACCGGCTTCCACTCCGTACCCATGTCGAGCAGGTTCACGAAGAAGTCGTTCGTCAGCGTTCCGGGCCGGTTGGTGAAGACCCCGTGCTTGGAGCCATCGACGTTAGTCCCCAGGGCACGCATGCCACCCACCAGCGCGGTCATTTCCGGCGCGGAAAGGGTCAGCTTGTGCGCGTGATCGAGGAGCAAATGCTCCGGACGGTCCGGGCTGCCATTCTGGAGGTAGTTCCGGAACCCGTCGCCCAGGGGCTCGAGGTAATCGAAGGATTCGACCTCGGTATCCTCCTGCTTGGCGTCGGTCCGCCCCGGCGTGAAGGGGACGGTCACGTCGTGCCCGGCCGCCTTCGCAGCCGCCTCGACGCCGGCGCAGCCGCCCAGCACGATGAGGTCGGCCAACGAGACCTGCTTTCCGTCCGACCGCCCGGCGTTGAACTCCTCCTGGATCCCCTCGAGCTTCGAAATCACCTTGGAGACCCCGGCCCGGACATTCACATCCCACTCCGCCTGCGGCGACAGGCGGACCCGGGCACCGTTGGCGCCTCCGCGCTTGTCAGTGTTCCGGTAGGTGGACGCCGACGCCCAGGCGGTGGACGCCAGCTCCGAAGCCGAGAGGCCGGATTCGAGTATCTTCGTTTTCAGCGCTGCGACGTCCGCGTCATCAACCAGTTCGTGGTCGACGGGCGGAACCGGATCCTGCCAGATGAACTCCTCGTCGGGAACCAAGGGGCCCAGGTAGCGGCTGATGGGCCCCATGTCGCGATGGATGAGCTTGTACCAGGCCTTCGCGAAGGCGTCGGCCAGCTCGTCCGGATTCTGGTGGAAGCGCTCCGAAATCCTCCGGTACTCCGGGTCCCGAATGAGGGAAAGATCCGTCGTCAACATCATGGGGGGAACCTTCTTGGACGGATCATGGGCGTCCGGCACCAGGTCCTGCTCTTCCACGTCCTTCGGCGTCCACTGCTTGGCCCCGGCGGGACTCTCCGTCAGCTCCCAGTCGTACTTGAACAGAATGTCGAAAAAGCTGGCGTCCCACTGCGTCGGGTTTGGAGTCCAGGCACCCTCCAGGCCACTGGTGATCGTGTCGGCGCCCTTCCCGGTGCCATAGCTGCTACGCCAACCGAGACCCTGCTCCTCGAGGCCGGCCCCTTCGGGCTCACGGTCCAGGTACGTGTCCGCTGCGGCACCGTGGGTCTTGCCGAAGGTGTGGCCTCCGGCGATGAGCGCCACGGTCTCGTAGTCGTTCATGGCCATCCGGCTGAAGGTCTCGCGAATGTCGTGAGCCGCCGCCACCGGGTCCGGGTTGCCGTTGGGGCCCTCCGGATTGACGTAGATCAAACCCATCTGGACGTTTCCGAACGGGCCCTGCAGCTCACGGTCGCCGGCGTAACGCTCGTCGCCGAGCCACTCGGTCTCCGGGCCCCAGTCGATGTCCTCCTCGGGCGCCCAGATGTCCTCCCGCCCGAAGCCGAAGCCGGTGGTCTCGAAGCCCATATGCTCCAGCGCCCTGTTCCCGGCGAAGGTCAGCAGATCGGCCCAGGAGAGCTTCGCGCCGTGCTTCCGCTTGACCGGCCACAGCAGCCGGCGGGCCTTGTCCAAGCTCGCGTTGTCCGGCCAGCTGTTTTCCGGGGCGAATCGCTGTGCCCCGGTGCCGCCGCCGCCGCGGCCATCGGTGATGCGGTAGGTTCCTGCGGCGTGCCACGACATCCGGATGAAAAGGGGGCCGTAGTGACCCCAATCCGCGGGCCACCACTCCTGGGAGTCCGTCATGATGGCGTCTACATCCCGGGTCAGCTCCTCCACGTCCAGGTGTGCGAACGCCTTCTTGTAGTCGAAGTCCGGACCCAGCGGGTTGGCCTTCGGATGGTGCTGGTGGAGGATGCCGAGGTTCAGCTGCTCCGGCCACCAATACGCGTTCGACGGTCCCTGGTTCGTCGTCCGGGCACCCGTCATCGGGCACTTGCTCATGTTGCCTGCCACGTGATCCTCCTACTGGATGTTGGGAATTGCACCTTGGCACGCCTGGTCCGGGGCCATAGCCCCCTCGCGTGGGGTGGTCGCTCGGGCCGGGCCTCATCGGGATCGGCACTACACGACTCGAGGTTAGAACAGTTCAAAGGTTGGGGCAATCGGAATCCTGAGGATCGGTGCAAGGGAACCCGACAGGGGACACCCCAGGGTCCCGGCAGAGTAGGTCCACGACGGCCCCTGGGGATCCGATAAGCCCTTCGTTGAAGAGGTTCTCTCGTCGGCATCGGTCCGCCTCCTCATCCGAACTCCGCCCCTGTACCCAACCCTCCACCATCGGATCCTGCGGATCCCTGGCGTTCCGGGGTCAAGATCCTCTTGACCATTCAGGTTGGGTCGGATGTAGCGCCGGGCTCCCTACGCCGAAATTGTCTGCCACGCCGTGGAAAATAGTAAGACCGAGGTCCTGGCCGGTTGTCCATTTGCTGGCCGAGTGCCTCAGCCGAGCTGAGCGCTCCGATCACGGACCCGGTCCAAAGGGGAGAAAAGGCCACAGCCGCCCAGGCCGAGCTTTCTTTCCGGAGGATTTCCACACTCAACGTCAGGAGAACTGAGATGCGCACGACGGCGACGGTCGTTCTGGGGGGCCTGGCCCTCCTCCTGCTGGTCGCGAACCCGGCAGCGGCGCAAGAGGAAGCCCACGCCCACATCGGGCACGTGATGGAGGCCTTTCCGCCGACTCCCGACGGAGGGGGGCTTCTCCCCACCGCCCTTGAGGAAGCCTCCATCGCAGCGCAACACGCGGCGTTCGCCGCGAGGGATCTGGATGATCTGGACAACATCCAGACCCACGCTGCCCACGTTCTCCACGCCGTCGATCCCGACGAGATCGACGGCGGACCCGGCCTGGGCTTCGGGGTGAGACAGGCCGCCCAAGGCGTTGCCGATCACATCGGGGCCGCTGCCTCCTCCGATGGCGCCTCGGACAACGTCCAGGTCCACGCCGAGCACGTGGCCACTTCGGCCCGGAACACGGTGGAGCGGGCTGAACGGATCGTCGAATTGGTTCGGGAGATCCAGGCGGCCACCACGGCGGAGGAAGCCGCACCCTTGGCCGAGGAGTTGGTCGAGCTGACCGAGATCCTGACCACGGGGAAGGACGCCACCGGGGACGGGCAGGTCAGTTGGCGGCAGGGCGAGGGAGGACTGGCGCAGGCAGAGCAGCACATGCGCCTGATGATGGACGGCGAAGGCTTGGGCTGAGCGCGGAGGGCACGAGAGGGAGCCGGTCCCTCGCCGGTGACCGGTTCCCTCCAGCCCTTCGACAGGAGCGCCAGACCGCCTCCGACGCCGAGCTGGATTCGGATCCTTCCCTTCCCCCCTTTCCGCCCTGGGTGCCCCCTCCTCCCTGGCCCCGAGACCCGCCGGATAGCCATCGGCTCGGCGTCCGGCGACGAAGAAGGCGCCCGGACCACCCGCTCTCTCCTCCTTTCCCCCCGCTTTCCACCTGAACCCCCGACCCTCGCCCGAGAAACCGTCCCGCTTGAGGAACGATCCCGAAACGGGGAAGTTCCGGGCGGAGGGGCTACGGCATCCGTAGCGGTTGGGCCCCGCAACGAACCGAGGGAGGAGCTGGGATGGGTGGAAACCGGGAGGGTGGGAAACACGACTCCCGCCGCCTAGCCGGAGCCCTGCGGAACTCCCCGTTCCGGCCCGATTGCCGGGCCGGGCTCCCAAGTTCCGAGGACCCCGGCGCCAGCCGAAACCCGGCCCTTCCATGCTGTCGCTGAGCACTGTGCTTCTCGGGGGCATCGGGATCTTCCTTCTCGGGATGATCCTGCTCACCGATGGGATGAAGGCCGCGGCGGGACACGCCCTACGTGGGGTTCTGGACCGATTCACCGGCACCCCGGCTTCTGCCCTGGCTTCCGGCGCGGGGCTCGCCGCCCTGGTCCAGTCGTCCAGCGCCACCATCCTGACCACCATCGGGTTCGTGAGCGCCGGGCTCCTCACCTTCCCCCAGGCCGTGGGCGTCATCTTCGGCTCGAGCCTGGGCACGACCAGCACCGGCTGGATCGTCTCTCTTCTGGGACTGCGGCTTCAGGTAGGTCAGCTCGCCCTTCCCCTGGTGGGGGTGGGGGCCCTCATGTATCTCCTCTCTCGGGGCCGGAGCTCACACCTGGGGCTGGCCCTGGCCGGAGTCGGGCTCATCTTCGTGGGAATCGACACGCTCCAGACCGGGATGGCCGACCTGGCGGAACGGATCGATCCGGCTGCCTTCCCCGACGCCACTTTCGGGGGAACCCTGGCCCTGCTGGCGGTCGGGGTGGTCATGACGGTGGTCATGCAGTCCTCCAGCGCAGCCGTGGCCACCACCCTGACCGCCCTCCATGCCGGCACCCTGGCCCTGGAGCAGGCCGCAGTCCTCGTGGTGGGCCAGAACATGGGAACCACGGTGAAGTCGGGGCTCGCGGCGATCGGAGCTTCGGTTCCGGCCCGACGCACCGCCCTGGCCCACATCCTCTTCAACACCACCAGCGGGGTCATCGGCCTGGTTCTTCTGGGCTTCCTCCTTCCCTTCCTGGATGGGCTGTTGGGAGGAGGGAGTCCGGCCGTGACCGTGGCGGCATTCCACACAGCCTTCAATGTCCTGGCGGTGGCCCTCCTCTTCCCCTTCCTGGCACCCTTCTGTCGGGGGCTCGAGCGGATCGTGCCCGAGCGGACCCCGCTCATCACCCGGCATCTGGACCGCTCCGTGGCCGAACTCCCTTCCGTGGCCGTGGAGGCGGCCCGGAGGGCCACGATGGAGGCGGGAGAGCTCGTCTTCCAGGTGGCCTGCCACCGGATCCGGGAGGGTGGCGAAACCCGCCGAGGTCCGAACCCCGATGCCGGAACGGCGCGCCGGGCCCTGGAGGAGATCCGACGGTTCCTGGGCAGCGTGCAGACACCACCCGAGTTTCCCCAGGAGTACGGACGTCACGTGGCTGTGGTCCACGCGTCGGACCACCTGAGCCGGCTTCTGGAGGCTTTGGAGGGGCCAACGACGGCCCAGCCCCAAGGGCGGGACGCGGGGGGCGACCGCTCCAGGAGGACATCGGAGGTGGAAGAGGTGGTAGAGGACGTGCTCGGGAGCCTGGAGGATGGGATGAAGGCTCTGGCCCGGGGAGAACGGAACGAGGAGGCGGCGGAATGGGCCCGGACCATCGCTAGGCGAACGGCCGGTACGCGCCGCCAGCATCGGGCTCGAGTGCTGGAGGGAATCGCCCGGGGGGAGCGCTCACCGGAGGAGGCCTTCACGGCGGTAGACCGCCTCCGTTGGCTGGACCAGGTGGGCTATCATGCCTGGAGGGTCCTCCATCACCTTCTGGGGAGCGGCCCCACCGAGCTCACCACCGGCCGGGGAGAGCTCGAGGACGGCCCGGACGAGGCGTACGTGGAGGCGGGGTGAAGCGGGAGGCTCGAGTCAGCGGGCTGTGCTGAGACGGTATTCACAACCGCCCTATGGCGATGAGGCCACGTTCCCGTTCGGTCCCTCTTCCCCGTCATCACCACCCGCCTGATCTCGATAGCAGTCCGGGCACAGGCCATGGGACACCTTCGTCCCGCTCTCGGTTTCCAAGTGTGCTTCAATCGTCACCCACTCGCCTTTCTCGCTCTGGATCTTGTCACACCAGGAACAGATCGGAAGAAGGCGCCGAAGTTGGTCGGCCGCCTCCTGTACCGTCTTCAGTTCCGAGATGTTCGTCACCATCATCACCATCCCGAACTCCCCAGCGTCGCGAAACGGGACGATGCGGCCTCGATACCATTGGATTCCACCATCTGGAGCCGGTACTTGGTACTCGTGCTCCTCCTCTTTTCCTGTAGCGAGCACTGACTCAACCGCAGCACGAAACACCTCTTTCGAATCGGGCGCGAGGTAGGCGTCGATCGGTGTCCCGAGAACCTCCTTCCGGTCGTAGTTTTCCTCTACGTGATTGATGTAGCGGATCGTACCTTCTCGATCGAGCACTACCACCATTTCCGGCAGTGCCTCGAGCACTCTTGCGAGCGCCTCCGCGTCCCCATCCAGTCCTCTGTCCATCTGACCTTCCCTACGATCGGTACCATTTGGAAACAGCCTCACTCCCATGAGAATCCCGACACCGCCTGGGAAGCGGCTGTCGTACACTCCTCCAGGACCTTTCGTTACATATACACTGTGCGGCAACTGTCAGTCGGTTCGGGATAAACCCCTGCGCCCCAACACCAAAGCGCTATCGTGAAACTGCGCCTTCTCGTGCCGGTGGGCGTTTCCATCCCCTACCTCTGGCGGATTCGCCTTCCGTGACCCAGGACCGCACGGCAAGGCTTCGTAGGGTCGCTCGCCCGGACAAACTCCTCCCTCACCACCCCATCCAGCGGGAGTAGGCGTCCAGGAAACTCTCGATCACCGCCTCACGGGACCATTTCCGAATCTCCACCTCCTCCTGGCGCCCCCCGCGCAGGACAACCTCGGCAGTGACGACGACCACCCCCGCGTCCCCGGTCTCGGGCGTGGGAATGGCGGGGAAGGCCGTGTCCAGACGGTGGTACACGTGCCCCGAGATTCCGAAGGCGAACTCCTCCTTGCCCCCACGGAGCACGAATAGGGTCGCTCCGAGCTCCCCGCTCTCCACCTGAACTTCCCGGCCGTGCTTCTCCAGAGCCTCGGAAAGCTCATCGAAGGCGGGGAGGACGGTTTCCCGGAGAAACAGGCCGATGGACTCGCTGGCCTCCGCCTCGGTCGGCTTCACCAGCCGCTCCTGCGCCACCTGATCCAGAAGACGATCCAGACGCTCCTGCCACGGCCGGTCCTCCAAGTGGAGCTCCTCCAGCACGGGGGCGGCGGCCAGGGCCCGCTCACCCTCGGGCGGGGTTCCCCCATCGCTTTCCCCTCGGAACGGGATGACCCGCGTCCTCAAGCCCTCCACCAGGGCGGTGATGGGGTCTGAGGTCACGGCTTCGGCCCTGAGCCCCCGGGTCAACCCTACACAGGTGACAAGCATGATGAGGGAGAGGGGTAGCGCCGTGGTGATGGCGGCCGTCTGGAGCGCCACGAGACCCCCGGTGACCAGAAGGACGGCTGCGATGGCACCTTCGGTGAGGGACCAGAAGATCCGCTGCGCCGCGCCACGGTCCGGATGGTCCCCCGAGGTGATCGTGTCGATGACGAGCGAGCCCGAGTCCGCAGACGTAACGAAGAAGACGGCGATAACCACGGTGGCCAGGGTGGTCGTGATCATCTGGAGAGGAAGCTCTCCCAGCATGGCGAAGATGGCCGTGGAGAGATCGTCCCGAACGACCCCCACCAGATCCACGCCCGCGAACCGCTCGGAGAGCCCCATCTGCATGTAGAGTGCCGTATCCCCGAAGACGGTAAGGAAGAAGAAGGTGAGCGCCGTGGGAACCAGCATCACCCCTGCGATGAACTCGCGGATCGTGCGACCCCGGGAAATCCGAGCGATGAAGAGCCCGACGAAAGGGGACCAGGAAATCCACCAGGCCCAATAGAACATGGTCCAGTCGCGCTGCCAGTCCAGCCCGATGAAGGCGTCGGTCCGGAACGTGAGTTCGGGCAGAGAGGAGGCGTAGAGTCCCACGTTCTGGACGAACGAGCTCAGGAGGAAGACCGTGGGCCCGGCCAAGAGGACGAAGACGATGAGAAGCCCGGCAGTCGCCAGGTTGAACTCACTCAACCGTCGGATCCCCCTGTCGAGCCCGAGGGCCACTGAAATGGTGGCGGCGATGGTGACCAAGCTGATGAGAAGGAGCTGGTTCTCCACCGAGATGTCGAGGATCCCCAGATACTCGAGCCCGGCGTTGATCTGCATCACCCCGAGTCCCAGAGAGGTGGCGATGCCGAAGATCGTTCCGAAGACGGCCAGGATGTCGACCACGTCACCGGTCAGGCCGTAGATCCGCCTTCCTATGAGAGGATAGAGGGCGGACCGAAGACTCAGTGGGAGACCGTGCCGGAAGCTGAAATACGCCAGCGAGATGGCCACGATGATGTAGATGGCCCATGCGTGGAAGCCCCAGTGGAAGAAGGTCACGGTCATGGACTGCCGCGCCGCCTCCACGGTCTCCGGCGCCAGACCCCGGGGCGGGTTGGCGTAGTGCATGATGGGCTCCGCCACGCTGAAGAAGAGGAGCCCGATCCCCATGCCGGCGCTGAACAGCATGGAGAACCACGCAAAATACGTATACTCGGGAGCCTCATCGTCCCGCCCCAGCCGGACGACCCCGTAGCGGCTGAAGTAGAGCCAGATCACGAAGATCAGGAAGCCGCCCACCATCAGGATGTAGAACCATCCCGTGAGGTCGATGATCGTCTCGTGGAGGAAGGCGAGGCCGCTCGCCGCCGCGTCGGTGAACAGCGCACCGACGAGGACGAAGGCCACGATCATGACGGACGAGACGCCGAAGACTACCGGGTGGACCCGGACCGTGCCCCAGGTTCGCAGGGTGGCGTATCGGAGGCGCATCGCTCCCCCTGGCTCTTCGTTCGGATGCAGGGTGCCCTCGGGACCGAAAGCTCCGTCCCGCCTCGATCCCGTTCGGGGCTCGAAGGTGGGCGGGGCGACTCGTTCGGGCAACCGGAGGCGAACGGGGCTCCGGGGGGGAACTGGGTAACACCCCCCTCCGAGAGGGGTAACTCAGGCATGGCGTAGGGTGTCCGGGACCGAGAGCCGGCCGACGGCCCACCGGTCCGCCCCGACCTCTTCCAAGGGACCACCTTGCTCGATGCCGGCCCGTTAGCTCCTACGCGACTCTTTTCTCGCGTCCTAAGCCGGTTTCGACCGGAACGAAACGAGATCCTTTTCGGACCGGTCCGAGGCGAGCTCCTCGGCTCCGACCAGCTCGCCGAAAGGGCTCGCGAAGTGGCCCGCCAACAGCGCCTGGCCACACGGGTTCGTGGAAGGGGCGAGGCTCCCCTCCTGGCCCGGCTCACACAGACTCAGGATCTCCTTCACGATGCCCATGCCCGCCTTCTGGCGGGGGCAAATCGCGATGTCGACGTGGGACCGGCCGGCGAGTGGCTCCTCGACAACTTCCACGTGGTGCAGGAGCATATCCAGGAGGTGCGCCAGAGCCTTCCGAGGGGCTACTACCGTGAGCTTCCCGAGCTGGCCGAGGGACCGCTGGCAGGGTATCCGCGGATCTACGAACTGGCCACCACACTGATCACCCACTCCGAGGCCCGGGTGGACCGGGGCAACCTCGCGCTCTTCGTGGGGGCGTTTCAGTCCATCGCGCCACTCAGCATCGGAGAGCTGTGGGCCGTACCCGCCATGCTGCGCCTGGCGCTCATCGAGAGCGTGCGGCGCATGACCCTGCGTACGGTACGGCGGCTGGACCAGCTCGAAGAGGCCGACGCATGGGCGGAACGCATCGCGGTCGCCAGCGAAGAGGGGGCTCCGACCCTCAGCGCGGAGCTCGATGCCTTCGTCAGCTCCCCCCCCCGGCTCTCGGCGGTGTTCGTATCCCGCTTCCTGCACCAACTCCGACTGAGTCGCGCCACCCACGCGCCCCTCGCACAGATCGAGGAGTGGCTCAGCGATCAGGGGGTTTACGCCGAGGATGCGATTTCACGCTCCACACAACGGCTGGCGCTCACCCAGGTGATCGTGGCGCACACCATCACCAGTCTCCGCAACATCGCCCACCTGGACTGGCGGTCCTTCGTCGAAGGGCAGAGCGCCATGGAAGCGGTGCTCCGCGACGATCCGGCGGGCACCTACCCTCGGATGACTTTCGCCACCCGCGACCGGTACCGTCACGTCGTCGAGCGAATCGCCCGGCGCACAGGGCGGGAAGAGGAAGACGTAGCCCGGAGCGCGGTGGAGCTCGCCTGGATGGAGTCCCGTGACGGGAAGCCGCCGGCGCTCCGCTCTCACGTCGGGTATTTCCTGGTGGACGAGGGCCTGCCGGCTCTGGAAGCTGCGACGGGGTATCGCCCGGAGCCGGGCGAGGCCGCCCGCCGGTGGATCCTTCAGCATCCGGATCCAGTGTTCTTCGGCGCGCTCTCCTTGGGCACCGTGGTGGCGCTCGCCGCATTGCTCTGGCTAGCGGGCGGGGAGGCGCGAACGGCCTGGCTGGCGGTCCTCGCAGTCGGACTCCTTCCAGCGGCCCACCTCGCCATCAGCGTGGTCAACCAGCTCGTCACCGCGCTCCTTCCCCCTCGCACGCTCCCCGGCCTCGACCTCCACGGGAAACAGGGCATCCCCGCCGAGTTCCGCACCGCGGTCGTGGTCCCGGTCCTCTTCGACAGCGTGGAAGCGGTGCAGGAGGCGATCGAGAACCTGGAGGTGCAGTTCCTGGCCAATCGGAAGGGGAACCTCCACTTCGCGGTGCTGAGCGATTTCACGGATGCCCCGGACGAGACCACGGAGGGCGACGAGGCCATCGTGGCGGCCGCCGTCGAGGGGGTACGCGCGCTCAACGGGCAGTACGCGAACAGCGGCGAAGACGCGTTCTACCTCTT
>SKSR01000211.1 GCA_007122885.1 Gemmatimonadota bacterium | reverse complement strand
TCGCTGAGCCAGATCGGGATCCTCACCTTCATCTATCCGGCGCTCTGGGGCATCCTGCAGCTCTGGACCGGAGGCCTCTCCGACCGTCTGGGCCGGAAACCCCTCATCGCCGGGGGGATGCTCCTTCAAGGGCTGGCCCTCTTCGTCGTGGCCGGCGGGAGCGGGTTCTGGGTTTGGTTCGCGGGGAGTGCCCTTCTGGGGGCCGGAACCGCCCTGGTGTATCCCACGCTGCTCGCCGCCGTGGCCGACGTGGCGCACCCCGCCTGGCGGGGGTCGGCCGTGGGCGTCTACCGGCTCTGGCGAGACTCCGGTTACGCATTCGGGGCCATCGTGGCCGGAATCCTGGCGGACTTGCTCGGGATCGCTCCGGCCATCCTGGCCGGCGGAATCCTGGCGCTTTTCTCGAGTGCCTTGGTCTGGGTGCGGATGCCCGAGACGCTTCCCGCAAAGGCTGGCTCGGACCGCGGCTCGGCCCCCCCGGTGACCCGCTCTTCCATCGAAGAAACCGGTGCCCCTTCAACCGACAGGACCCAGCTATGAAGACCCTCTTCACCCGGGGGGACGCGACCGTCTGCGCCAAGAACGGTCAGGACGTTCCCACGGGGTACTACGACCTCGAGCGAAGCACCCTGGACGAGCTGACCGACTGGACCGTCTGGGCCGACAAGGTGCTCGTATTCTGATCGAAGGATCCGAGGCGGCTCGGTCCTATGCCGACTGGTTCGAGACTCTGCTGGGCCGGCGGGTCTGGGAGGACGAGCGGCGGGTATTGCGGCGGCTGCTCCCGCCCCTCGCGGACCCTCGCGTCCTCGACGCCGGCGCAGGTGATGGACGCCTGGCCGGGGTGACGGCCCTGGACCTATCCCCCGCCCTGCTCGGGTTGGCTCGGCAGCGCGCCCGATTGGAGGGCGTCCCCCTGGAGACCGTCCAGGGAGACATCCAGGCCCTCCCCTTCCCTCCCGGCACCTTCCATCAAATCGTCGTGGTGACGGTCCTCTGCTTCGTACCCCATGCCCGAAAGGCGCTGATGGAACTGGCCCGGGTGCTGAAGCCCGGAGGGAACCTGGTGGTGGGAGAGCTGGGCCGCTGGAGTCCATGGAACCTTCGTCGCCGGCTTCGGGGTCGGCGGGGAGATCCCCTGTGGAGCGAATCCCGATTCTGGAGCCGGCGAGAGCTGGAACGGCTGGCGCGGAAAGCCGGGCTCATCCCCGATGGCTGGGGGACCACAGTCTTCTATTCCCCGGCAACCCATCGCTGGCGGGTAGCTCGAGCTCTGGAGCGCACCCTCGCCGGGAGAACATCCCTCGGTGCCGCCTTCGTGGCCATCAGGGCCGTGAAACAGGTCTGAGCCCTCGACCACAAGCCACTTCTCGACTGGGCAGCGAACCCGGGAAAGGGTGGGCCCGAGAAGCGCCCGCCATCGTGCCGCCCGCCCTCGTCCCGAGAAGATGGGAATGAGGGCGGGCGGTACGATGGTCAGGCTGGGCCTATGTTACGGTGCCTTCAGGTACGTCATGGTGGCATCCGGCCGCTCCACGTAGCAGACCTGGTTGAACTGATACTTGTCGATGATACCGATGGCCCGCTCCGCCTCGTCCTTGTCGTCGAACCCGTCGAACCAGCTGGCGTCCCCCCCGACGATCCGCCAACTACCGTCGCTCAGCTCATCGGCTTCGAGCGCCGAGGTCGGCGGGACGGCCGTGCAGTCCTCATCCCCGATGTCCCCTCGAGGCGCCACCCCGTGGGTGAGGAAGTAGACCAAGCCGGCGGCCGGCCGGTCCACGAAGCACATGTGGGTTAGCTGGTAGGACTCCATCACCCGCAGCGCCTCACGGGCTTCTTCTTCGGCCCCTTCGCCGGAGCCGAAAGTCATCATGAGCCCCTGGCCGTCGGAATGGAGGATCTGCCACGTTCCGCCCTCCGTCTCGTCCAGCTCCAGATCGCTCGGGTCGAAGGTCACGCAGTCCTCCACCGCAGGGTCATAGATCCGCTCCTCGAAGCTCCAGTTCACCTGCAGCGCGAGCGTGCCCGTCTCCGGATCGATCCAGATCCGCAGGGTGAAGCTGAGCTCCGTCACCTCACCGGACCGTATGGAGACCCCCTCGGCGCTTCCCTCGGCCAAGAGCGCCTCGTCCTCCCCGATGAGGGCCACGTGCACATCCCATTGGCCGGGAGCAAGCCCGGTGATCGTGGTGGACACCTGCCCATCGTCGGGCGTGAGGGTCTCCACGACGGAATCCCCCTCGCCCCAGGGCGTCAGCGCGAGCTCCACTTCCTCTACCGATTCCCCCAATTCGGCCTCGACAGGCGCCACATCCATCCCCAGCGCCACCTCCCCGTCCTCCACCACGGAGTCTTCGGTCCCCGTGATGGAATCGCAGCCTGTTAAGCCCAGGACCAGCGCAGCGAACACGCCCACTCCCAATCCGCGCCCCGACCGCTTCCCACCCGACCCAACCAGCATCGATCCGCTCCCTTCTGTGATGGGTTGACCGACGAACACAGCCGAGGAATCTGCACCCCATCCTCTCCAGAGCAAGGCCTGAGGATTGCGCGAAGGGCGATGTGGGGCCCTCAGTCCGTTCAGGGCGGGCAGACAAGGAGTGGAGTCGACTCCTCTCGGTGGCCGGGTTACCGTCGCCTAAAGAGCGGCTGCAGCCAGAGTCCCGGTTCCAGGCAGTGCGGGAACGGGAACTGAGAGTTGCAGCGGACGGAAGCCGGAAGCGGGTGGGCGTTGCCGGGCCCTCGAGAAGGAGAATCGCTAAGTGGAGCCGGCCCGACCTCTGGCGTCTACCGGCCAGAGCTCCCAATCCTCCCCGTCCAGGGCCACGAACCCCTCCTGGAGGTTCACCGAGACGCAGACATGGTTGGGCACCACGCGGAGGCGCTCGCCCACCCGGGGCATCTCCGATCCCGGCGGGACGCGGACCACTGCGTGCTCCTCGGAGAGGGCCGAAACCAGGAGCCCGCCCCGCTCCGGCATAAGCCCGTAGCCCTCCCCGCCCGATGGAAGCACCTCTTTCGAGAGGGCCTTCGACCCGGCGTCCAGGACGAACCGATCCGGGCCCGGAACGCTGACCACAGTGGAAAGGACGGTGTAGGCGCAATCGCTCAGGTCCCGGGCCACGCCCAGCTTCACCAGGTCCCGGTCATGGTAGATGCACATCCCCGCCCGGATCTCGGTGAGCCCGGGGATCTCGTGGGACCTCCAGAGAGTGGGGGACGAGCCGCCGCTCACCGTGGACGGGGGAAGCCCGACCCTCTCCAGGACCTCCAGGAGCTCCTCCACGCGTTCGGCCAACTCCTCCAGCGGCCCATCCTGCTCCTCGGCGGGAAGGCGGATATGGCCGGGATAGAAGAGGAGACCCTCGAACCCCACACCGGGAAGGGAGTCGACCTTTCGGGCCAGCTCCACGACCTCTTCGGGCACACCGAGCCCGGTCCGGCCCAACCCCACGTCCGCTTCCACCACCACGCGCGCCATCCTTCCCGCCCCCGAGAAGGCCCGGGCGAGACCCTGCAGGCACTCCGCCGAATCCAGGGCCACGGCCAGACGCACCCTCTCGGGGAGGTTCAGGAGGCGATCCAGGGTCCTGGGCGATACGGGTGGGTAGGCGAAGAGGAGGTCGTCGCAGACCTCCGCCATGACCTCGGCCTCCCGGGCCGTGGCCACGGTGAGCCCCCGGGCTCCGGCCTCGAGTTGGATCCTGGCGATTCCCAGGCTCTTGTGCGTCTTGACGTGTGGCCGCCAGGTCAGGCCGTGGCGGGCCGCGTACGCGGCCGCACCCTCGGCGTTCCGCCGCACGACCCCCAGGTCCACCACGGCCACGGGGGTCTCGATGGCGGCTCCGTCCCGGAGGGACTCGGGCAGGGGGGGCAGCGCGTCCACTCCGGCCCTCATTTCCCCCTAGCCGCGAACCCAGCCTTCTTCACGAGCTCCCCGAGCCGCTGGCGGCGAGGTTGAGCATCCCCCCTCTCTCTCACTGAGTTTCCTCCGCCGATCCGGGTGCTGATCCTCGCCGGACCGGGTTCCTCCCCCAAGGTAGCGGCCGCCGTCGGTTGGCGAACCCGCCCGGATGCTTTCGCTCGGGTAGCAAGGGCAGAGGGGGTTATCAGCCCCCTTCCATCCGTGCGGTGGGCACCGTGAGCCGCTACGTTGCTCTTCCCCGAGGGGTTCGACCCCCTGCCGGCCAAACTCGTGTGAAACCGGGATGAGCCATGGCCCTGAGCGCCCCGCGCCGAGCCCACTTTTTCTTCGCGACGGTTTTCCTGGGTCCCGCCCTCGCCGCTTGCGGGCCTTCGTCCTGGGAGGCACCGAACACCGAGGAGGAGCACCTCACCTCGGCGGAGGCCCGGACGCTGGCCACCCCTCCCGATCCACAAGTCGGGGAGTGGTGGACGGTAGAGGTGCACCCCGACTTCCTGGACTCCCCCATCCCGACTACCCTGGTCGTGGCGGACCGGGCGGGGGATTGGGCATCTCTCGGGATCCCGCCCTCCGACTTCAGCCACGACTTCCTGGTCCTCCACCTACCCCCGCTGGGCGATCTGCGGCTAAACACCCTCGCCTGGCGGGTCATGTGGGACGACTTCGAAGCGCTCCGCTTTCCCCTGGAGGTGGGTCGGACCTGGGAGGCCGATTTCCACGGAAACGATGTGGAGGCCGAGGTGACCCGAGTGGAGGGGGATCGGGCCCACGTCACCATGGTCGGGGACGGGGAACGGATCGAGCTCGTCTACGATGCCGGGAAGGGGATGATCACCGAGTTCCAGGAGGAGGCTCTCGGACTCTCGTTCCGGGTCACGGACCACGGGTTCGGCTATTCGGGGCCGGTGAAGAGGCTGGAGGGGATCGAGCTGGGGTTCATGGAGGTGGACGCCGTCCCCTCCAGCGAGTCCGAGGCGCGGCGGGTGGGGGAGGCCACGGCATCCCCCGAGGTGAACTCCGGAGCCTCCCACGGGAGCCTGAGCCTCGTCCTCTGGAACCAGGGACACGAAGAGGATCCCGGCACGTACCGAATCACCGCGACGGCGCCCGACGGGACCGTCTTCCAGGAGACTTTCGAGGTGGAGTCCGAGACCCCTTCCGTCGTCCTGGCCTCCTCGGGCCACGACGCCGTGGACGGCACCTGGCAAATCGAGTTCGAGCGGGAGGGCCCCGCGCGGCTGCTCGTGGAGCTCTTCACCTACGAGCTGACGGAGGTCGAGTCGGGCGAGTGAGGGGGACGGCTCGGGGAACCGGGGACTCCCCATCCCCGACTTCCCCGGCGGCCGCCGCAGGGGCTGGAAGGTGCTCGCCAATTCTTCTGGTTGCCCCGGGAGAGGGCATGTACCTTGACGGGGGAACCCATCTCTCGCCCCCGGATCGATGCCTCCTGGCGAACTTATCTTCCTGGCCCCTGTCCGTCCCGGACTGGAGGCCCCCCTTGCACGACTCCTCCAGGAGGTGGGCGATGACGTGCAGGGCCGCCGTCTTGCCGAGAACCCGGATGGGTTTCATATCCACCTCGATCGAAGCGATCGGATCCACTTCGCCCGCCTGGCTCTGGTAGAGGATCCCGAAGGCGGGGAGGGTCGTACCCGGCTCCTGTACGCCTCCGTCTTCGACGGTGGGGTCCGGGACCATCTCCAGGAGCTGACCGAGCTCGTCACCGATCCGGACCGACTCTGGGGCCACTGCGTAGGGTACACCGGGGTCGCCGACTTCGCCGGCTTCGTCCGCGCCCACAGTCACGAACCCGACGCCTTCTACATCGCCTTTCGGGACGGGTCCGTGAACAGAGTTCACCGAGAGCTCGCCCTCCGACGGCGAATCGATCAGATGGTCGATGCCGACCCGGTCCGCGGGGTCGCCGAGGTGGAACGGTTGCTGACCCGGGAACGTCGACTCCGGCGGAGGCCGTCGCGTCTCCTCCTTTCCTTGGCCCGTCGGGGCATGGGCACTGTGAAGCGGGTAGGGCGCGCCATCCCCCTCGTCTGGGACGGGTCCCGGGCGGTGGCTCGCTACGGCTTCAGAACCGTCTGGCATAGCAGCCGCACGATTCTCGCCGCCCTGGATCGGTACCCGGCGGTCCGGGTCTTCAACCGGTTGACCCGCAACCGGCTTCCACCCATGGGATCTCATCACTCGGCTCTGTCCCCGGATCGGTGCGGGGCCGTACGGGACCCTCCGGCGCAGAACCTGGTGGAACCCGGAAGGCTTCCTCCCTCGCATCGGGAAGACGCGGTCGCCCAGAACCAGCTCACCCTCCTCACCGGAGTGGAGCCCGAGCTGCTCCCCCGGCTCGGGGCGGTCCTGGCCGCGGTGGATTCCCTGTCAAAGCGACTTTCCCCGCCGGGCTCCCTCACGGGAATCTCGACGATCCACTTCGTCCGCTGGGTGATCCTCGACGAAGGCCGGAGTCTGCTCATGGTGAGTGACTATGACGGCACCTGGGAGAACTACATCGACGAGTTCGCGGAGATGATCCTCTCGGGACTGGAGGCCATCTGGGGAGGGGCCACCGGCGCCCCTCCCGACGGCCCCCGGGACCTCCCGGCCTTCAAGGACTTCCTCCGAACCAACCAGGTCCCGGCCCGGGTCTTCTACAGCGCCTATCCTGGTACGACGACCCTGAACATTCTTTCGAACCGCAAGCTGGCGCGATCGCTGCCCTCGGTGGCGTGGGATCCCCCCTCGGTGGAGTCCGTTCCGTGACCACGCCCTCCCTCCTGTCCGCTGCGGCTCGGTCCGACATCCAGGGCCTGGTAGCTTCAGGCTACGGTCACCTTCCCTGGGCCTCCTACCTCTTCTTCCAGATCCAGAATCCGGAACGGGCACGTACCTGGCTCGAGGACCGCATCCCCGAGGTGACCACCGCCGCTCCCTGGCCGCGAGGACCTGACGGCGAACGGATCAAGCCCCGGGAGGCGGTGAACGTGGCGCTTTCCGCCCCGGGACTTAAGGCGCTGAAGGTACCGACCTCGGTGATCTGCACCTTTTCTCCCGAGTTCCAGGAGCGTATGGCCCACCCGGACCGGGCCGCGAAGCTGGGCGACGACGGGGAGAGTCACCCGTCGGGATGGGAGCTGGACGGCTACAGCAACCCTCGGATTCACGGGGCGCTCATCCTCCACGGCGCCACGGAAGAGGGGACCGAGGAGCTGGTGCAGCGACAACTCGAGGCGATGGATCGCGCCTCCGAAGCACTCACGCTGGTGCCGGATGGGCGGCAGGAGGGCACGATCTGGGCAGGACACGTGGAGCCCTTCGGGTTCCGGGACGGGATCGCCCAGCCCCGGGTTCAGGGGTTCCACGGCGAGGGGGTTCCCACCGGTGAATTCGTTCTGGGATATCGAAACCATTATGGCATCATCCCACCGAGCCCTGTCGTCCCGGGTCGCCAGGATCCAGGGGGCATCCTTCCCCTTTCGGAGAACCCGCACCAAGCCGAGTCGACCCTGCGAGACCTGGGACGGAACGGGAGCTATCTCGTGTACCGGAAGCTGGAGCAGGACGTGGCCGGCTTCTGGCGCTTCATGGTTCAGGAGGCCGGCCGGCGAGGTGGGGAAGACGAACCGGAGCTGGCTCTGCGGATCGCGTCGCTCTGCGTGGGCCGCTGGCCCGGAGGTGCCCCGCTGGAACTGGCTCCGCATGAGGACGACCCCTCCCTTTCGGACGCCGACGACTTCCTCTACGGCAGCGACCCGGAGGGCCGACGGTGTCCCCTCGGATCTCACGTGCGCCGGACCAATCCCCGGGACGTGATTCACCCCTACGGTCCCGAAGCCTCCCTGCGGATGTCCAGGGCCCACCGCATGCTCCGGAGAGGCCGGATCTACGGTCGGCCCCTCTTCGACCCGCAACGACTCAAGGGTCCCGTGTCGGAGGCGGGCCCGCTTCTCCGGGATCTACAGGACGACGGAGAATCCCGTGGGCTCCACTTCCTCAGCGTCGAGGCCGAGATAGCGGGCCAATTCGAATTCATCCAGCAGTCTTGGTGCAACAACCCCCGGTTCAATGGGCTTCACGACACCCCCGACCCCATCATCGGGCGGATGCCCGGTCCGTCCGATCCGCCAGGGACACCCTCGGCGCCTGGGCGCACGGGCCATACCCCCGGAGTGATGAGCTTTCCCAGGGGTCCGGTCCAAGACCGAACGGCCCCGCTGCCCCACTTCGTGACCACCCGGGGCGGAGCGTATCTATTTCTTCCCTCTCTCCGGGCCCTTCATTGGCTGGCCGACTGACCCCTACATGGATCCCCCGACCTGAAGGTCAAAGCGCTTCCGGCTCGGAGGGCCGGCGTAGTCGAGGCCCGGAAACAGTGGGGATCCCGCCCGAGGGGGAACGGAAGTGGATTCGGGCTAGTACTATTATAGACGAGAGCCGGCCTTCCCTTCCCGTCTCCCCCCTTGCGGCCACGTTTCCCGTGGTTCGCTCCTCCCCCTCGGAGAGTCCAATGATACCCAGGGCCCGCTTTCACTTCCTTTCCGTAGTGCTTTCCCTGACTGCCATCCTCGGGGTCGTTGTTCTGGCCCCCTCGCTGGAAGCACAAGATCGTCCCGACCGGGGGCAGGGGACGCAGGTCACCGCCCTGGTCGGCGGGACATTCTCCAATCTTCGGGGGGTGGATGGCCTGGACAGCCGGACCGGGACCCTCATCGGGGTCTCCTTCCTCTTTCCCTTCATGGGCCCCCTTTCCCTGCAACCCGAGGCCCTCGTGGTGAGTCGGGGGGCTGAATCGGACCTCCGGGACGGGTTGGACCTGAGCTACTTCGAGGTTCCCCTTCTCCTTCGGCTCAGCCTGACCCCGCGCTCGAGCCTGACTCCCCACCTGTATGCCGGTCCCTACCTGGGCATCCAGATCGATTGCTCGGTGGATGGGTCGTCTGCGAGCTGTGACGACCTCCCCGATGTGAGCACCAACACCGTCGACGTGGGCGGGGTGGTGGGTGGAGGAGCCAACCTCCTGGCCGGTCCCGTCCTTCTCACCGGGGGGCTCCGGTACGGATTCGGAGTCTCGACCCTTGCCGAGTTCGATACCGGGACCGCCCGGGAAGAGGCGAAGAACGGAAGCTGGGCGATCTATGTGGGGGCAGGAATCCGGCTGGGAGGCCACTGAGCGCAGGCGGGGCTAAAGAGGGGGAGGACTTCCCGGGATGCGGGCGAGGAGCTGTGCCCAAAGGATCCAAGCCGGGCGGGGTTGCGGCGCTTCCGGGGGGGGCCTGGCAGGGGGAGAACCCTGCAACCGGCGCACGACGGAGCCGTGTGCCAATGGGGGGGGATTCCCCATGGTCAGCTCGGAGACGGTACCACCCAGGACCGCACGCCGCCGCTCCGCGTCCAGGGTGACCTCCGATCCCGCACCCTCCCCTCCCAAGGATCGCTCAGCTGCGGCGAGATCCGCGAGGGGGTTGTATACTGGATCCAACCAGCCTCACCTGGGCAGTGATCGTGGCGGAAGATCACGGGCTTCGGGAGCACACCGGGGTGGACTGGCACTCGCTTAGGGAGATTCCCCATGCGGACCTTTGCACGGCGACCCGGAAGCAGCCGGGAAAGCGAGTTGCCCCTCGTAGCCGATACCGACCTTCGGCACGTGGGACGGAGCCACGGTCCCCACTCCCTCCTTGACGTTCAAAGCGCGGCGGGAAACCAGGCCGTCCTGCAGCTGCTTGGAGAAGGGACCGGGGGCATCGAGGTCGAAATGCATCACCCCGGCGACCGATACGAGAGGGAAGCGGAGCGGGTCGCCGAGGAGGTGTTGCACCGCCGGGGGCCGGAAGGCCCCCACCGCCAGCAGCGGCCGAGCCCCCTCCCTGCCCCGGACGCCCATCGAACCATCGTCCCCTCCGTCGTGCAGCCGGTACTACCTTCGCGTCCCGTCCATGACCCAATGGAAAGTGGGCCTACGATTCCCGCTCCCGGTGGAGGTGCACCCACAGACGGGCGAGCGGACGCTTCACCCCGACCTCATAGCGGACTGGGCCAACAGCTTCGACCCGGATTGGCTGCCTTTGCTGGACACCACTCCGGAAGCCACGGAAGCGCCGCCCCCCGACCAGCTCCAGGATTCTGTGGAGGCATTCCTCCAGGAGACCACTTCCCCGCTAGCTCGAGGGGTTCATCTCTCGGCGCGCGCCTTGAGGAACGCACCGGAGGCGCAGCCCTTCATCGAGGAGGCGTTTCGGCTGGCTGAGCCCGAAGCTTTCGATCTGGCGCTGGCATTCATGGATCAATTGGTGATCCACCAGTTCGACATCCTGGCTTCCCAGACCGCCGGACAGGGGATCATCGACACGATCCGCAGCGCCCTGGCGGATGCGCCGTCGACCCTGAGCTCCGCCCAGCAAGCCAGCCTGGCTCGGGCCAACCGGCTGCTGAACCGTTCGGGGGCCTTTTCCGCCGAGACCGTGGAGGAGTTCCGGACCATCTACGTGGTCATGGTGCCGGGTCCCAACTATTGCATGAACGCCGTGTACGAGGGATTCGAAGCCCTCTTCTCCGAAGGGGTCTCCCGGTCCATCCAACGTCAGGTCGGCCGGGAATCGGAAGAGGTCCTGCGCCGCACGGGCCGAAATACCAACCATATGAATCGGATCATGGAAACGGTTCGAGCCCGGGGCTCGGCCGGTCCGGAGATGCAACTTGTTTACCGCAGGCGCCGAGACACATGGGAACCGGACCCGGAGGCGACGGTGCTGGGGATGATCGACCCCACCGTCCCGGGCTGGTACTTCTTCGGCCTCTCGCTCGATGCTGCCTACCATTCCGTCATCCTGGCCGTGGACAACACCGATGCCGCCGGCCCTCGCATCTACTGGATGGACCAACACTCCCGCGGATTCGACGATGAGGTCACAGGGGTGCTGATGGAAAAAATGCGGCTGTACACGCCTAGTGTAGTGTCGCAGAAGTCCCGTGGCATTTGAGCGCCGCTGCATCCGCTCCAGCTGTGTTGCTCCTCCTCGACGTAGCGCTGCTATGCCTCGTCGTC
>SKSR01000121.1 GCA_007122885.1 Gemmatimonadota bacterium | reverse complement strand
GTGTTGCTCCTCCTCGACGTAGCGCTGCTATGCCTCGTCGTCGCGCCTTGCTGGAGCGGCGCTTCGACGCTCTCGGTGCTTCACGGGACTTCTGCGACACCACACTAGCCCCCTCCCGTAGGCTGCTCCGATCTCCGGGTGGAAGGGAGTACCTCCGTGGAACGACGAATCGATCCGGGTGCCTCCCGGGTCGCTGGGCGAGCCCCCTCCCTCCAGCCAGTCCGAGTCGCGACGGCATCTCCCAGGAGGAGCCACGTGTATCCGGCGGCGAAAAGGACCAGAAAGGGGATGCTGGGAAGGTGGTCCCAGACCACAGCCCCACCGATTCCCGCGATCATCCAGACACTCAGAGCTCCCTTGAGCACCTGGTCGCCCCGAGCCGAGGGGCGCGCATAGAGGGGGCTTCCCCCACCCCGCTTGGGTGTCCGGAGGAATGGATCGCGGCGCCCGGATGAACCCAGGCCCCTCAAGACCGCCCGAGCGCAAGGAGCCGTGAGGCCGATGCCGAGCGCCAGCGTGGCCACCGACCGAGGAAGAAGCGTGGACCAGGGCCGCTTCCGCCGCCTCCCGGCCGCCACATAGAAGACGAGGAACGTACCCGTGGCTCCGGCGAAGACCACCAGGTCCAGGATCAAGAGCTCCTCGAGCCCCACGGACCGGCGAGCCACGGCCGAGGGGAGGAGAAGAACCCCCAGAAGGAGGGTCAGGGGGTAGGCCAAGTGTCCCAGCAGGTGGACAACTCCCTCGAGCTTGATGGAAAGAGGCCAGCTCCCCCCGAGAAGGCGCGGGAGCACCTTCCGACCCGTCTGGACGCCCCCCTGGGCCCACCTCTTCTGCTGGACCTCCAGGGCCGAAGCGCTCTCCGGGATCTCCGCCGGTACACCCACCTCCGACAGGAAGACGAACCTCCACCCGGCCATCTGGCACCGGTAGCTCAGGTCCAGATCTTCGGTCAGAGTGTCCCAGGACCACCCGCCCGCCGACTCCAGGGAGGTCCTTCGCCACATTCCGGCCGTCCCGTTGAAGTTCATGAAGCGCCCGCCCGCGTACCTTCCTCCTTGCTCGAAGAAGAAGTGGGCGTCCAGCAGCAGGGCCTGACACCGGGTGAAGAGGTTCGCCTCCTCGTTCAGGTGATCCCATCGGGCCTGGACCATCCCGACAGTGGGGTCGGTGAAGGGCGGCAGGAGATCCCGGATCAGGCTGGGGGCGGGCACGAAGTCCGCGTCCAGGATCAGGATGAACTCGCCGGTGGCCGTGTCCATCCCGCGGGCCAGCGCCCCGGCCTTGAACCCAGTTCGCTCCTCCCGGTGGAGGTGGACCATGTCCACCCCCTGATTCCTCCAGAACGCCACCCTTTCGGCCACGTAGCGGGAGGTGGTGTCGGTGGAGTCGTCCAGAACCTGGATCTGGATCCGGTCCCGGGGATAATCGAGCGCCGCGGCCGCGTCCAGGAGCCTCCGGACTACCGTGGCCTCGTTGTAGATGGGAAGCTGCACCGTGACCCGGGGAAGCTCCCCCTTCCACTCCCTCGCTTCCTGGGGCCCGCTCCGCTTCGACAACCGGAGGAGATGGGTCCGGTGGGCGGCGAAGACCAGGAGAAGGCTCAGGGTCGCCGCCGTGAGGGTGAGGATTGCCCATGCGACTGATGGTGGGAGTGTGGGCGTCACGACCCCCTCCCGCCACCACCGCGTCCTCCGCACCGTGGGAAGAGATCCGTCGTTCCGGTTCCTCCAAGCTGTATCATGAACCGTCCCTCCGGTGGACGGGCATGGGAACGTACCGCAGGGATTCGGGGCCCCTGCGACGAACGCACTTCGCAGAATCCGAACCCGCCCGCTGCACTCCCGGGTTCCCGGAGACGGCCGACGAGGCCCCTCCCAACCCGGCCAGCCCCGGCGCACTCGGGTATCCAGCTTTGGAACATGGCCCTTGATCAGGCCAGGGTCCAGCGCTCCGGGGGGCGCCTACGGCCCAGGAGGGGTTACGGTCCTGGTGTTAGCGGCGGATGTAAATGTCCCACTTCCGGCGGGTGAAGATGTCCCGCTCGGCGACCCTGGAGACCGGGCCCGGGTGAGCCGCCTGGAGAGGTGGGCGAAGCTGGGCTGATCACTCATTTTGGCCTCTCCCTTTTCATGGAGGAGGCCGTGATCGGATGGGAGCGCCGCATGTTGCTTCGTCATTACCTCGCCGAGGGGCTCTCGAAGAGCGCCATCGCTGAGCAGTTGGGCATCAGCCGCAAGACCGTAACGCGTTGGATCCAGAGCGGAGAGCTCGACCGGGACGTGGACGAGCCGCCCCGCTACAGGGCGCGCCCGCCGGTGCCGCGGAAGCTGGATCCCTACCGGGGGATCATCGAAGCGCGCCTTCAGGCGTACCCGAAGCTGTCGTCGATTCGACTCCTCGAGGAGATCCGGGCGGCTGGATACGACGGGGGCTACACACAACTCAAGGAGTTCGTCCGAACCGTTCGGCCACGTCCGCCTGAGGAGCCCGTCGTCCGGTTTGAGACCGAACCGGGGCATCAGGCGCAGGTCGACTTCGCTGACTTCCGGTTCCCGTGGGGCAAGCGTTACGCCCTGCTCGTAGTGCTCGGCTACTCCCGGCTCCTTTGGGTGCGGTTCTACCGGCGCAAGGACATGCGCTCCCTGTTCGACGGCCTCGAGGGGGCATTCCAGTCGTTCGGCGGCGTGACCCGAGAGATCCTCTTCGATCAGATGAGGTCGGTCATCACCGCGGACGGGCGGCTCAGCGGCGAGAAGCTGATCACGAACGCCGAGTTCCTTCGCTGGGATAGCCGGGATCAAATCTGACAAGTAGTCTGGAGTCTGGTGTTTCACGGCCCCCCTGAAGCTGGGGGGTGAACGCACGAGGAGAAATGCCATGACGACGAGCCAGAAGGTGATCCGCAACAAGGTGGGGCT
>SKSR01000116.1 GCA_007122885.1 Gemmatimonadota bacterium | reverse complement strand
TGGTTCAAGACCATCCGAAGGGCCAGATCGTGTCCCGGGGCCGTGTTGAGGGCCAGGTAGAGGGTGAGGCCGAGGAGAAACGCCAAACCACCCAGGACCCCCAGAATCCAAAAGCCGACCTTCGCCGCCCGTCTCATGGTCAGAAAGCGTGGCCGATGGAGAGGTGGAGCTGTAGACGCCCCAGGTCGAAGGCACTTCGCTCGTCGAAGAGGACCCGGGGCTCCAGCAGGGCCAGCTCTTCCGCCAAGACGAAGCCCAGAGGCTCGTCGTCGGGTCCCCGAATCCGCATGGCCGGGTCATGTCGATCCGGATCGAAGGGCTCCAGGTCGGAGGTGATCACCTGGAGCCGCTGGCTCGGCCCCACGCGGTATCCCAGATCCATCCGGAGGGGACCGATGGGAGTCATGACCCGCAGGCCCGCCCCGGGGGCCGCCTCCAGATCTCCGAAGGCGAAGTCTCCCGAATCCCTCCACACCTGACCGAAGTCCAAGAAAGCGGCTCCATGGACCAGGGAAGCCGTGATGGGAAAGCGGAGCTCCACACTTCCCTCCACGACGGCGTTGCCCCCGGTGGGCCGGGAAAGAAATCCCGCATCCGGGATGGCGCTCGCGTCACAGCTCCGGTCCACGATCTCCTCGGGCCGGCAGAGGGGCTCCCCGTCCGCTGCGGGCCTTTGGAGGAGCTGATCCGTGCCGACGGTGAGGACCCGGGGACCCAACTGGTTCTGGGCGAACCCCCGGACGCTGTTCGCTCCCCCGGAAAAGAAGCGTTTCTGGGGGTGGGCGATCCGCACCCCCTGGATTCCCTCTCCATTCCCCTCGAAGGAACGGGGCTCCATGAGGGCTGCGCGGAGGCGGGTGGCGAAGATCACCTCGTGCCAGATCTCGTGGAACCAGGTTCCTTCCGTGATCAGACGATCATAGGAGAAGTCCGATCCGGTTCGCCGGGAAGCGTGCTCCAGATCGAACATCAGGCTGTACCCGGCGGTAGGGGAAACGGCGTGGTTCGTCCGGTCGCGGGCCCACGAGACTCCCACCGGAAAGAGCCGGTTCGAGGCCTGCAGGGCGTCGATATCCCTGGGATCACAGATCAGGAAGCTCGTGCAGAAAAAGACCTCGGCCGCGTCCAGGCTGGCCACCTGGGGGCGGAAGGACAGACTGGCCGAGGTTTCACGGCCCAGGGAGCGGCTCAGACCCAAGTTCACGCCGAATGCCTGCCGCACGAAGATGTCCTGGAGGCTCTGGCGTTCCCCGAAGACGGACAAGGTCAGATTGTTCCGGGGAGAGAAAATCCACGGCTGGGTGAAATCGGCCGAAAGGCTCCAATTCACGTCCCCGTACTCCCCGGTGCCCGCTTGGGGGCAGAGGGGATCCCGGAACTCGGAGGTGAGGAGGTTCGCGACCCTTCCTCGGAGGACGAGGCGCCGCGCGCCCCCTAGAAAGTTCCTACTCGTCCAACGATTGTCCGTATTCAGACACTCGGCGGTGGTCCACCCCACTCCCGTTCGGACCCGGTGGGCGTGCCCTTCGTTCACCTGCACCTGGATGGGGACGATCGTGTCCGGCTGGTGGTCCCGATCCTGGCTGATGGACGCGTGCCGGAAGATGTCCAAATTAAAGAGGTTCCGTTGGCCCGTATGGATGAGCTCCTCGGAGTAAAGGTCACCTTCCTGGAAGGAAAGCATCCTCCGAACCACCGTGTCGTCCACTTTCTCGTTTCCTACGACCTCCACGGGGCCGAAGCGGCTCCTCGGTCCCGGGTAGGCCTCGAATTCCACTTCGGCCCGGTAGGGTTCATCGCTGGGAATGAAGAGGTGTCGTAGGACCTCGGCGTGGGCGTAGCCTTCGTTCCGCAAGCGCCGGGTCACCGTGTCCCGGGTCGCATCCAGGTTGATGAGGTTCAGTGGGTCTCCCTCGCCTACAGGTAGTCCTTCACCCACTTCCGGAGCCCCGATCTCCTCGAGTCCCGTCACCTCCAGCGCGGCGATCCGAACCGGCTCCCCCTCCTCGATCCGAAAGAGAACCTCGGCCCGACCGTCGTCCCTACGTGTCACCACCGTGTCCACCTGCGCTTCCCGGTATCCGCGCTGGTAGTAGTAGAGGAGCACTCGGGCGTAGTCGTCCCGGAGAACCCGGGAGGTCAGGAAGGAGGGGTCCAAGGCGAACCCGGCTCCGGCCCAGCAGAAGGGCTGAAGCGCCAGGGAGCGACAGTCCGTGGGGCGTGTGACGATGGCGTTGGCCAGCGCCCGGTCGGAAAAGCTCCGGTTCCCCTCGAATTGCAGGGAGACGAGCTCCGGGCGCAGGGTCTGTCCCTCCACCTCCCCGGACACGACCACGATCCACGCAATCGCGCCCAGCGCCATGGTCAGGAGCCGGCCCCACATCGCCCGGGCCCTCATGGGGCCTGCTCCACCTCTTCCAGGGACGCGAAGGCCGAAACCAAAGCCGGATCCAGGTGACCCGCACGCCAACGGGGGTAGACGTGGAGCCCCAAAGGAGCGAATCCTCCCTTCTTCCGGAAGTACATGTGATGGACCACCTCCAACCGATCCTCCGTGACCCGGATCACGTTGAAGGAGTTCTTGGCCCGTTCCCGGGCCCGTCCTCTCCGGGAGGTGGTGGTTCCGCTCTGAACGATCACCACGCCCCGCTCCCGGTCCTCGCCAGGATAGACGTCCAACGAGTTCCCGATGTACGCACGATGGAGATGCCCCCCGAGGACCATCTCCACTCCCATGGCCTTGAGCTCTTCCAGGATGGCCGGAGCGCGCGGCACCGGGCGATCCCCTTCGTAATCGGGGGCCGGGGCCAGATGGTGGTGGAGCACCACGATCCGAACGTCCGTTTCCGGGGCTTCTCTGAACGCGTTCCGGGCGAACGCCAGCTGAGTGTCGTCCAACCGACCGTTGACAATGGCCCGGAGGG
>SKSR01000253.1 GCA_007122885.1 Gemmatimonadota bacterium | reverse complement strand
GGAAGGGGAGGTCAAGCCGCCGGGAGCCCCCCGACCTCACTCCCTCCCATTCGAGGAGAAGAGGTCGAGCTGGGGGGCGTTCCGATCCGGGTCGGAAGGGGGTGGAGTGGGTCGCCGGAACGCCTGGGTCGACAGGGGCCTCCGCGCCCCCTCCAGCCCTAGCCTCCGGGATTCCACCCGGAAGAGGGCCTCGACCTGCTCCGCGAAAATTCCTTGTCCCTTCATCCGGCTGCCAAACCGGGGATCGTTGAGTCGCCCCGAGCGGCACGCTCGGATCCGGTTCATCACCTTTTCGGCCCGGTCCGGAACGTGATCGGACAGCCAACGGGAGAAGAGGGGCGCCACGGCGTGCGGGAGCCGGAGGAGAATGTAGCCGGCCGCCGTGGCACCGGCTGAGGCGGCGGCCGCCAGGATGGCCGGGAGCTCCTCGTCGGTCAGGCCCGGAATCACCGGAGCCACGTTCACCCCTACGGGGATCCCGGCTTCGGCCAAGGTTTCCACCGCTTTGAGCCGGGCTTTGGGGCTCGCCGTCCGGGGTTCCAGGGTCTTCTGCAGGTCCCGCCGAAGAGAGGTGATCGAGAGGGTCACCGCCGCCGCTCCGTGTCCGGCCAGTTCGAGCAGGAGGTCCGTGTCGCGCGTCACCAAGTGGTTCTTGGTGACGACCGCCACCGGATTCCGCGCTTCGGCCAGCACCTCCAAGCATCCCCGGGTGATCCGTAGGCGTGCCTCGCCGGGTTGGTACGGGTCCGTGACCCCGCTGAGAACCACGGTCTTGGGGGTCCAGGACGGGTCGGCCAGCTCCCTCCGGAGGAGGATGGGAGCGTCCGGCCGAGCGAAGATTCTACGCTCGAAATCCAGGCCGCTGGAGAGGCCCAGATACTCGTGGGTGGGTCGGGCGTAGCAGTAGATGCAGCCGTGCTCGCATCCCCTGTACGGGTTCACGCTCCGTTCGAAGCCCACGTCCGGGCTCTCGTTCCGGGCGACGATCCGGCGGGGCCGATCCAGCAGGAATTCGGTCACCGGCCCCGGGCCTTCTCCCTCGGGGCCCGCAGGGGGATCCATCTCCACGTGGAGGCGCTCGAACCGGTTGGGTGGGTCCGTGGCGGCTCCTCGTCCCGGTACGACTGGCAATCGCTGCTCCATGAACCCGGCTACCCCCGTCACGGGCCCACGTTTCGGTTTGTATTCGGTTTCCTTCCCACTTCTAGTGTGGTGTCGCAGAAGTCCCGTGAAGCACCGAGAGCGTCGAAGCGGCGCTCAAATGCCACGGGACTTCTGCGACACTACACTAGGGTAGTTGGCCGGCCGACCCGTCGCCGCATAGCTTGACGACCATGCATTCACCCGACAACGAAGGAGCCGGACCCTCCAGAGCGTCGGACACGGCCTCCCCTGCGGACCGGGAGAGTGCCCTGGAGATGGCCACTGCATGGCTGGAGGCCGAGCCGGCGCCGGGGGACCCTCGGCCCTGGAGGGAGGCCGCAGGGGATGGAGTTCGCGGTGGCGCCTGGACGTTCTTTCTGGACGTGCTTTTCTCCGGGCGGCCCCGGGCCGCCAGCCTCGTCCGCCACTTGGCGAAGACCGAGCTTCCTCCTGCCGAGTGGATTCCGACCCTCGGCCGTTTCCTCCGCCAGGTCCCGGTCCACCGGGCTTGGTCCGACTGGAGGGAGGAGGGAGACCGGGAGGAGCTGCGAATTCGGCTGGAGGCATTGGGTGAACTGGATGCCCTCACGGAGCCTCTGGCGGATTTCGTCCTCTTCTTCTTCCGGGCGTCCGATCCGACCATGTACCAGGCTGCCGCCGTGGCCGCCGGCCGGCACGCCGGGAGGGATCCGAGGGTGGATCGGTACGTGGAGGAGTACGCCACGAGCCGGGGCGTGGACCTCTCGGGGCCGGTGTCGTTCAATGGGACGCGCTCCCGACGTAGGCTCTTTCTCTTCCTTGTGGGACATGCCACCCGAAGAGCGGAGGGGCCGCCCCCGGGAGCCACAGCCGACGGGTTGCGGTTGGCGGCGGAGCCCCTCGTCCCATGGAGCGCGGAGGGGGCTCCTCTCGAAAGTCCCGCCGATCTGAGCGTCTACCTGAACGGCCTCGAACTCCTCTGCCGGGATCCGCACCTGGGGGGCAGGGCCAAGAGCCTGGCTGTCGACCTCCTCCCCCGAGTGGCGGCTGATCCCCATGCCACGGAGGACCGGGCGGTGGCCCACCGATGGGCCCGCTTGGCGGCCACGGTTGTCGAGGGGGGCGAGTCCACTGGGCGGGAGGTCACGCACTCCTGGCTCGGGTGGCTCCAGGAGGAGCTGGACGGCTACGGAAACGGGCGGGAGGGTGTGGGGAGGCGGGTCGCCCGGCTCGTGCGCCTGGACGAGCTCCTGAAGGCCCCGAGCTACGTGCCCTCCTCAGGGGTGGACCGTTGGATCCGAGGCCTGGACGAGGGGCTCCAGGGTCAGGCCCTCCGATGGGGCCGAGCCAGGGCGAAGACCTGGTTGCAACGGGCGGGGATGGACCCGGACGTCGCCAGTGCGGAATTCCAACCGGGAGATGGGCTCATCCACGAGCTCCTTTCCCTGTCCGAGCGTGCGGGAGCAGGGGGTTCGAAGGAAGGTGGGAGGGGCTTCGCGGAAGCTTCGGGTGGGAGCGCTCAGCGTCTCCTGGTTCGCCGCCTGCTGGGCCTTCTGGAGACATCGTCGAATTGGTTCGCTCTTTCGGAAGGAGAGCGGGGGCTCGCCGCCTTCCTCCTTCTCGATGAGTTCTTGCATCCGGCCTTGCCCCTCCACGAGCTCCGAGCCATGGTCCTGGGCGGCTCCAGGAGGGGAAGTGGAGAATCGTGGCCGCCCGAGCGGCCTGCCGCCGGCGACGGCGCCCATGGCGGAGAGGGAGTGGGGCCTCTCGTGGGATGGCTGGTGTCCCGGCTGAAGGAGTGGGAGGGTCAGCCCACCGATTCCCTTGTGGACGCCCGGTTCCTCCACCAGTGCGATGACGAGGACCTCCTCCTCCGGGTTCTTCCTTCTCGACGTCGAAGCGAGCTCCTGCCCGCCTTGGCCGACGCCTTCGAGCACAGGCTTCGACTGAACCTGGCGCGGGACCTGGACTTCGATGTCCGAGCGTACCTGTTGAGGGTCGCGATCCGGAGACCTCACCCGTCCTTTTTTGCTCTCCTCCACGCAATCGTGGCCGACCGGAGTCATGTGGGGTTCGGAGGTGAGGCCGTTCCGGTGGCCGAGTGGGTGCAGGAGCTGGGCGACGCCGCACGGATCCACTACGAGGGGGAGGGAGGCAGCGGGGAGATGCCGGAGGCCCCTTCAGGAGCTGTTTCCGGTTTCCCGTTGTTGTCCGCACTCCGGGAACGGCTGAGCCGTTGCCGGGAAACCGAGGCGCTTCCTGAGCTGCTCGCCCTACTCGGGGGTGTCCTGGATGGCAGTTCCGATGGGGAAGGTGCGGCGGCGGCCGATGTGGCCGTCTTGGTATCGTGGGTGAACGAGGGCCGCTCCACTCCGGTCCGCGGCGGGTCGGGGGCCTGGGGAGAGATGGGTTCGCTGGATCTCCGGGAAGAGCTTCTGAAGGCGGCTGGGGCCCTGAACGAGGCCCGAGAGGCCCTCCGGCCCGCTACGTTGGCCGAGCTCGACGGCGCTCGCGTGGCGATTCAGGGAGCGCGTGCCCGGGTGCGGCGTTTGGGTCGTTGGGTGCCCCAGCTTCTCCCACCCCGCGAGGGAGACCTGGCGGGTGCGGTCCTGGATCGGGTGGAACGGGAGCTGGAGGTTTGGGTCGCTCGGTTGTCAGAGCTGGAGGAGGAGTGGTTTCTTCAAGGAGAGGCCAAGGGGGGTGGGGAGAGCCGGTGGGACCGGCTTCTGCGGCGGGCGAGCGAGGTCGAGGGGAGCCACTTGCGTCGTGCGGTCCTGGGTCTCCTGTGGGGGGAGCTGAGTCGGGAGATCCGAGGTGATGTCCAAGAGGGGGCCGAGCAGCGTTCCCACGAGGCCTGGCGAAGAGAGGAGGCGCTTCTTCGCTGGGCGGTCCAGAGGGCTCCGGAGCTCCTCCCTGCCGCGGACCGGGGGGCGTGGTTGGAGTGGGTAGCCGACCGGTGGGGAACGATGGCGGAGGACGCCATGGAGGCAGGCTTCGAGTCGCGGCTGGTTCGTCTCGTTCGGGGGAAGGAAGGAGGGATCCTCGCCCTCCGGCCCGAGACCGAGGGGCTCTTGGAGCGCCTGCGCCTCTGGTTCTTCAACGCCTACCGCATCGGTGACGCCATGCGCCTGACGCGGATTTTGAACGCACGGCGGGGTCGGGGCTTCGTAGGGTCCCTTCCTAGAGAGCTCGCATCGTTCTTCTTCCATTTCTCCACCCTTTGGTTGGCGCTTTTGGTCGGGGCCGTGCTCATGCTGGACTTCGGGGACGCCTGGACGGCCATGGCGGAGGTAGGGGACGTGCGCGGGATCGCCATCACCTTCGGGATCGGGGTATTGGGCGCTCTGGGATACATGGCATCCGACCTCCGGTCCCGCGTCCGGACCGCCCCTGAGGAAAGTCCATGGAAGGCCGCGCTTTCCCGGTTCGGGCGTGTGAGTGTACTCCTGGTGGCGTGTCTGGCGTACACCCTCACCCTCACGGGATTTCTCTGGCTCCTCCTCTCGGGAACCGACGAGGTGGTCCACGGCGAGGGGGCGCTTCTGCACGTCGTCGTGTGGAGCGGCTTCGCGCTTTTCATAGGGGTGTTCTTCGGACTCCTGGCCCGGCGCACCTGAGGCCGTCGGCGGGGTAGGAACGAACGGAGGGGAGGAAGAGCCGTGCCGGGGCCCACGGGCCTTTACCCCCTCGTTGGGGGGGATTACCTTCTCAATTCTTGACAGGGGCGGGGGAACCGATCTCCGTCCCCCCAGGTTCGGAGCGTGCGAGAGAGGATCGCCGGGGTACGCGATGCCCCGGAGGAAAGTCCGAGCTCCGCAGGGCAGGGTGCCGGGTAACCCCCGGGCGGCGAGAGCCGACGGAAAGTGCCACAGAGAGCAGACCGCCGATGGCCCGGGTCATGCCCGGGCACAGGTAAGGGTGAAAGGGTGCGGTAAGAGCGCACCGGGCTTCTGGCAACAGAAGTCGCACGGCAAACCCCACCCGGAGCAAGGCCAAGCAGGGACGAGGAGCTGCCCGCTCCGTCCGAGTCCCGGGTAGGCCGCTCGAGCCGTCCAGCGATGGGCGGCCCAGAGAAATGATCCTTCCCCACCCTCGCAGGTGGTGGACAGAACTCGGCTTATCTCGCACCTCCGAAAACATCGTGCGCCCGTAGCTCAGCTGGATAGAGCGTCGGCCTCCGGAGCCGAAGGTCAGAGGTTCGAATCCTCTCGGGCGTATTAGGTAGCTTGCGGATGAAGGTATCCCGAGAGGATCGCCGTAGCGAAAGCGAAGGCAACCCTCTCGGGCGTATTAGGTAGTTCGCCGACGAAGGCATCCAGACACACGAAACCCTGCAGCGCTTCCGGGCGTTGCGGGGTTTTGCCGTCTGGGACTCGGTGGACCGTCAGTGTCGAGCGGCCTTCGTCGCCCTGCCGTCTTCGGCGGTGTCCGGCGTGAACGGTTCAGTGCCGTCGATTTCGACTCACCGCGCCTCCCTGCGCTCCGCCCCGCCTTTTGCTTTCCCGTCCTTGGCCCGGCCGCTATTTTCTTGGCTGGGCTGCACTTCTTCCGAAGTCGCACCCTGGGGCGGAAGGTCGGGTCCTGGACCGGGCCCTTCTGGTCCGCTTTTCCATGGAGCCTGGACGCAACGGTATAGTTCGACCGGAATCGAGGGGGTAAATGGCTCGAGAGAGCGGATCGTTCGGGGAGGCGAGCGGGCGCCCGTCCTCGGGTCCGGTTGAAAGGCCGGTCTCGGAGGCCCTAGACGATCTGGGCATCGTAGTCTGGGAGGCGGACCCTGAATCCTTTGCCCTCCATTCCGTGAGTCGGGGCGCGAAGAAGCTCTTGGATTGGCCCATCGAGCACTGGTTGAATCCCACCACCTTCTGGTCCTCCCTCGTCCACGCCGAGGATCGGCTGGAGTTGGAAGAGGCGTTCCGGGCCGCCTCCCAGGGCCGGGGTCCCGAGCTGGTGGAGCACCGACTTCGACGGGAGGACGAGCGTACGGTGTGGGTCCGGACACGGATCCAGCCCGTCGAACGAAGTGATGACCCCCGCCCCTCGATCATCCCAGGGTGCTCTCTGGATGTTACGGACCGAAAAGAGGTGGAGGAGCGACTCCGGGCCGAGCGGGAGCTGGGCCGCCTCCTGGCCGAGAATGCTACCGATATCATCTCCCTGCACGATCTGGAGGGGCGGTTCCTGTACGTCTCGCCCGCCGTCCGGGAGGACCTGGGGTACGAGCCCGAGGCTCTGGTGGGGCGCTCCGTCTACGAAATCGTGAGCCCGGAGGACGAGGAAGCGTTTCGGTCGGCCCACGAGGCGGCGCTGGAGAAGCGAAGGCAGCCGCCTTTCCTGTTCCGGATGCAGCGGAAGGATGGAGCCACCCGCTGGTTCGAGACCTCTGCCCGCGTCACTCCGCCTACGGAGTCGTCGCCCAGCCGACTTGTGGCCGTCACACGAGACGTGACCGAACGGCATTCGTTGGAGCGGCAGTTGAGCCAGGCGCAGCGCATGGAGGCGGTGGGCCGATTGGCGGGGGGTGTGGCCCATGATTTCAACAACCTCCTGACCGTCATACGGGGTCATGCCGACCTGCTCCTGGAGCAGGTGGATCCCTCGTCGGCGGCATGGGAGGATGCCATCGAACTCCGAAGAGCCGCGATTCGGGGGGGGGACCTGACGGGCCAGCTCCTCCAATTCAGCCGGGGCCAGCCTCGGGCCTTGGAGGCGTTGGATCTCAACGAGATCATCCGGGAAATGCAGGGAATGTTGAACCGGGTGGTCGGCGAGGCGAGCGAGCTCGTTCTGGATCTGGCGCCGGATCTGGGTGTCGTCCGGGGCGATCCGTCACAGATGGAGCAGGTGTTGATGAACCTGGTGGTCAACGCCCGCGACGCCGTTGAGGGACGAGGACGGATCGTCGTGGCCACCGAGAACGTGGAGGTTTCGGGCGAGGACTCACCGGCGAGCTTTTCACTTCCGCCCGGAAGCTACGCGGCCCTCTCGGTAACGGACGACGGTCGGGGGATGGACGCCCGGACCCTGGCCCGTGTCTTCGAGCCGTTCTTCTCCACCAAGGCGCGAGGGGAAGGGACCGGCCTGGGGCTCTCCACCGTCTACGGGATCGTGCGACAATCCGGTGGCCGGATGCTGGCGGAATCGGAGCCCGGGAAGGGAACTCGCATGCGGGTCTACCTGCCCCGCCTTCGACAGGCCGTGACGGGGTCTCCTGCCAAGACCTCGTCGGTGGGGGAGAGGGGGATTCTGGTGGTGGAGGACGACGAGCAGGTCCTCCACTTCCTGAGAACCATCCTGGAGCGCCACGGCTACCGGGCTCTGGTCGCCTCTTCGGGCGAGGAAGCCGAAAAGCTCTTCAAGGCGGACCCGGGCGGCGTCGATCTTCTCCTGACCGATGTGGTCCTCCCCGGCATCAACGGCTGGACCCTGGCCCAGCGCCTCCACGTTCAGGATCCGGAGCTTCGGCTCCTCTTCATATCCGGGTACACCGATCAGGAGCTGATCCAGGAACGAATTCTGGGAGAAGGCTGGCCGTTTCTCCAGAAACCCTTCAACGCCGAGAGCGTGGCGCGGAAGGTCCAAGCCGCGTTCGGCGAGTGAAGCCACGTTCGGCGGATGGCGATGAGCTCCTACGCCTCAGCAGGCGGCGATGCCGCTGGCTTTCTTGCCTTCGGGCTCTCCGACCGGGGTAAGGTCCGACCCAGGAACGAAGACCGGTTCGTTTGCCAACCGGGTCGCGCTCTGCTCGCCGTTGCCGATGGGATGGGTGGGGCCCCCGGGGGAGAGCGGGCGAGCGAGACGGCCTTGGAAGCGTTCTCCACCCACCCGTCCATCTCGGCTCTGGAGAGCGCTTCCGCCACCGAAGCCCGTCAAGGCCTGATCTCCGCTTTGGAAGAGGCTTACAACCGAGTGGCCGCCCTTTCCCGTGCGGATCCTGGCCTGCGAGGGTTGGGCACCACCCTCACCGCCGTCCTCATCCTTCCGGAGCGGCGGGAGTACGCGCTGGCCCACGTAGGTGACAGTCGGGCCTATCTCCTTTCCAGCCGATCCGCGAGCCCATCGGCCCCTGAGCTGGTCCGGTTGACGCAGGACCATACGCGGGCTCAGGAGGCCGTGGATGCAGGGGTGTTGGCCCCCGAGGAAGCCGAGGGCCACCCCCTGTCCCACGTTCTCACACGGGTGGTAGGGGACTACGGTCCGTTGGAGCCCCAGGTCCAGTCCGGATCTCTGGGTGCGGGGTGGCGTCTCATCCTTTGCAGCGACGGTCTCACGGGATGCGTCGCCGACCGGGAGATCGAGGAGCTGCTCCGGGCCTGGCCCGACGAGGATCCGGAGGGGGCGTGCAGGGAGCTGGTGGGGCTTTCACTGAGTAGGGGAGCGCCCGACAACGTCACCGTGGTGGTGGCCTTCCAAACCGTCGGTGGGGCGAAGGGGTGAGAAGGAGACCACCGGGCCCGGTCGCTACAGGGACCCTATTACATATCCCTACCATCGGGAGCTTCCACCGACTATCTTTCTTGGTTCACCGAGCCTGGATGGGGACCCGACGTCGGGCCTTCGTCCCGGGGATCTGATCGGACCTTTCGAAGAACTCGACTGTTCCGGCCCAGAGTCGGACCTTTGGATACGAAACCACGAGGGAATACGCGATGCGCACAGTTCTTCTCAGCTCCATGGCCATCTTCCTGCTGGCCGGCTGCGGCGATCCGGACGCCGCAGACCAGCCGGCCGACGGCCCCGACGCAGCCCCTGCCGAGCCGGCCGCTCTGGAGACACCGGACTGGATCCAGGTGGACGACGATGCGGAAACCGTACGGATCGATTTGATCGCCGGGGAGACGGGCAGCAACAACTACTGGAACTTCAACGGTTTCCACGGTGGGCAGGGCGAGATTGTGGTGCCCGAGGGGTACGAAGTCACGATTTACTTCGAGAACCGGGACCCCAACATGGCCCACAGCGTTGGCGTGGGTGAGCTCGAGGCGCAGTACCCGTCCACTTTCTCCGAGGTGACCCCGATTTTCGAGGGGGCCGTCAGCTCGAACCCCACCTCGTCCTCCGAGTCGACCCTCCCGGGAGAGTCCGAGGAGTTCACGTTCGTGGCCTCGGAGGCGGGTGAGTTCGCCTTGATCTGCTACGTTCCGGCGCATGCGGTGACGGGAATGTGGATGCCCTTCACGGTTTCGGCCGAAGGGGAGTACGGGGTTCGTTCCTGACGGACCTGCGGCCTTCCGCGGCCGGCCTGCACCTGAGAGGCCCCGCCACTCGATGGGTGGCGGGGCCTCTTGCCGTTCCGTAGGGGCCACCGCTCGCTTGAAATCCGTCGGTTTCTTACTTTCCCGTCCATCGAGCCGCTTTGCGCTGGACAAGGGGGATAGAGCCATGGATCCACGTGTTTTCCGTCTGCGAGCCCCATTTCTCGTGGTGGCGGTCCTCGTCGGGGGCGGAGCCGCACCGGATGGTTCCAGTGTTGACTCTGCGGGCGCTCCCTCGACGGATCCATATTTGGAGGCCACGGCGGCCTACTTCGGCGTCCCCCTGGGAGAAGTGGAGGTGCTGGCCGATTGGGGGCTTCCGGTGGATGAGGTTTCGGTGGTCCTCTTTTTGGCGCAACGGTCCGGTGTTTCCCCCGACGCCCTCATCGCGCTCCGAAGGGGAGGGACCCCTTGGATGCAGCTGGCCCGGAGGTACGGGCTGGACGCCGGAGCCTTCCATGTAGCCATGGCGCCGGACGAGGCGGGGGCCCTCCTGGGGAGGGCTCGGGAGCGTTTCCAGGAGGCGCCGCAAGCCGAGTGGGCCACCTTCGACCTCTCCGACGAGGAGCTCGTTGCCCTGGTCAACGTCCGTGTTCTCTCGCGTCAGTTGGGGGCTTCGGCCGGCCGTGTCTTGGAGGCCCGGGAGAGCGAGGGAAGCTTTCACAGTGCCTACCGGGCCATCGCGGGCGGGGGTGGATCTCGGTGATGCAACGGGCGGTCTTCGCAGGGAGGCTCCTGGCGTACGGACGATCACCCCGACCCCGCCTTGAGGGAAGGGCGCCGTGAAGGGGAGCAACGAGCGGATCCACGTACCCGAAGCCCTGCGGGGAGCGAGGATCCTCATGATCGATGATGAACCCGCGAACCTGAGGGTTCTGGAGAAGCTCCTGTCCCGGGTGGGTTATGAGGAGGTGAGCACCCTGGCCGACTCCCGGCTGGCCCGGGACCGTGTCCGTTCGTTCGATCCGGACCTCCTCCTCCTGGACCTCCACATGCCCCACGTGGATGGATTCGGGGTCATGGAGGAAGTGGCCCTCGAGGTGAATGCGGACGAATACTTCCCGATCCTCGTCCTGACAGGGGATCTGGACCCCGAGGTCCGACAGCGAGCCCTGGCTGCGGGGGCCACCGACTTCGTCACCAAGCCCTTCGATGCGGTGGAGGTGGCGCTCCGGATCCGCAACCTTCTGGAAACACGCCACCTGCACCAGGAGCTCCGGCACCACAACGAGACGCTGGAGGAGCGGGTCCGGGACCGCACCCGGGAGTTGGCTCACGCCCAGGTGGAGATCCTTCAGCGACTGGCCCTGGCGGCCGAGTACAGGGATGACGTGACAGGGAGGCATGCGGAGCGTGTAGGGGTCCTTTCCGCCCTCTTGGGTGCCCGGGTGGGGATGGACGAAAGAAACGTTCGCCTCCTCCGAAGGGCCGCCACCCTCCACGATGTGGGAAAGATCGGAATTCCCGACGCGATCCTCATGAAGCCGGGCCCGCTGACCCCCCAGGAGTTTCAGGTGATGAAGAGCCACACGGAGATCGGGGCTCGGATCCTCTCGGGTAGCGGCTTTCCCCTTCTGCGCATGGCCCGCGTCATCGCGCTGCACCACCACGATCGCTGGGACGGGAAGGGGTACAACGAGGAGCTGGCGGGAGAGGACATCCCCTTGGTGGGCAGGGTCGTGGCGTTGGCCGATGTCTTCGACACTTT
>SKSR01000165.1 GCA_007122885.1 Gemmatimonadota bacterium | reverse complement strand
CTCCAGGGCCACGATCTTCGCCCTGGGAATCATGCCCTACATCTCCGCGGCCATTATCTTCCAGCTCCTGGCCGCCGTCTACCCCACGATCGAGAAGATGCAGAAGGAAGGGGAGGAAGGGCGGAAGAAGCTCACCCAGTGGACCCGCTACACCACCGTGGTCCTCTGCGCCGCCCAGGCCTACGGCTACTCGATCTTCATCCGGAGCATCGAGGGCGGGGTCATCATGAACGAGACCCTCTTCACCTTCACCACGGTGGTGGCCCTGACCGTGGGCGGGACCTTCATCATGTGGCTCGGCGAGCAGATCACCGAGCACGGGGTGGGGAACGGGATGTCCCTCCTCATCTTTTTCTCCATCATCGAGGGCTTCCCCAGCGCCGTGGTCCGGACGTGGGAGGCCATGATGGTGGGCGAGATCGGGCCCATGGCCACGGCCGCCCTGCTGGCCGTGGTCATCGGGGTGACGGCCGGCGTGGTCTCCATGACCATGGGGGCCCGGCAGGTGCCCGTTCAGATCCCCCGGAAGGTGGTGGGCCGAGGCCGGATACAGGAGGGGCAGAAGAGCTTCGTCCCCCTGAGGGTGAACGCCGCCGGCGTCATGCCCATCATTTTCGCCCAGTCCTTCATCATCGTACCCGGGACCCTGGCCGCCTTCTCGAACATGCCGGCCATCCAGGAGCTCTCGGACATGTTCCAGCCGGGGAACTGGCTCTACTACGGCACCTACGGAGTCCTGACGTTTTTCTTCACGTACTTCTACACGGCAATCATCTTCAATCCGGTGGACCTGGCCGAGAACCTGAAGAAGCAGGGCGCCTTCATCCCAGGCGTGAAGCCGGGGACCCGGACTGCCGAGTATATCGACAGGATCCTGACCCGGGTGACGCTGCCGGGCTCCATCTACTTGGCCATCATCGCCCTGCTTCCCTTCTGGATCTTCGACATCTTCGACATCCAGACCTTCTTCTTCGGCGGAACGGGGCTCCTCATCTGCGTGGGCGTGGGCCTGGACACGGTCCAGAAGGCCCAGCAGCACCTCCTCCTCCGCCACTACGACGGCTTCATGAAGAAGGGCCGGGTGAAGGTCCGCGGCCGTCAGAGGTACATGTGATGCGACGCCGGACGATGGGCGGTCTCGCGACGGTGGGAGGGGCGAACTTCTTCGTTCCGAGTTCCGTTGCCGGGGAGGCCTCGGCGAGCGTCCCGATGCCCACGGGGGCCCGGTGAGCGCCCCGGTCCTGGTCCTTCTGGGCCCACCGGGAGTCGGGAAGGGGACCCAGGGCGACCGACTGGCCGAAAAGCCCGGCTGGGTACGGCTGGGCACCGGCGACCTCCTCCGGGAGGCGCGGCGGGAAGGGACGGAGCTGGGCCGGAAGGCCGAGGCGTACATGGACGAGGGGAAGCTCGTCCCCGACGACCTGATTCTGGGGCTCGTCCGGGAGAAGCTGGAAGAGCTGGGCCAAGAGACCCGGGTGATCCTGGACGGCTTTCCCCGGACGGATATCCAGGCCCGGGGCCTGGACGAGCTCTTGCCGGACCTGGGCCGGACGGTGGACGGCGTCCTCCTCTTCGAAGCGCCGGACGAGACCCTGGTCAAGCGGATCGCCGGGAGGCGGAGCTGCCCGGAGTGCGAAACCCTCTATAACGTGTACTTCGATCCTCCGCCCGAGGAAGGGAAATGCGGCCGTTGCGGCGCGGAGCTCTTCCACCGTAAGGACGACCGGCCCGACACGGTCCAGGGGCGGCTCGACGTATACCGGGAGCAGACCGAGCCACTGGTCCGCTACTACGAGGCCCACTCCGCCGAGCTTCTTCCCATCGCCGGTGAGCAGGGCATGGACGAGGTATGGGATCAGGTCCGGACATCCCTCAGGGACGCCCTGGGCTTGGAGGTGTGACGACCATGCTCGAGCTCAAGAGCCCCTCCGAGATCGAGGAGATGACCCTGGGCGGCCGAATCATCGGGGCCCTCCACGACGAGCTGGAGGAGCGCGTGCGCCCCGGGGTGTCCACCGGGGATCTCGATGCTTTCGCCGAGGAGTTCATCCGCTCCCACGACGGTGCGGTTCCCATCTTCAAGGGCCTGTACGGCTTCCCCGGGGCCGTCTGCATCTCGGTGAACGAGGAGATCGTTCACGGGATCCCCTCGTCCTCTCGCCGACTCCGGGAGGGCGACATCGTCACGGTGGACGTGGGGGTGAAGCGGGAAGGGTGGTGCTCCGATTCGGCCCGGACCTTCCGGGTGGGAAGGGTGAGCTCGGAGACGGAGCAGCTCCTGGAGGTGACCCGCCGGGCCCTGGAGGCCGCCATCGCCCAGGCGACCCCCGGAAACCGGGTGGGGGACATCGGCGCCGCCGTCATGGGGACGGTGGAAGGGACGGGTTTCCACATCATCCGGGACCTGGTGGGTCACGGCATCGGGCGCAAAGTCCACGAGGACCCGCAGGTGCCGAACCTGGGAAGGGCGGGTGAGGGAACCCCTCTCCACGAAGGTCTGGTGGTGGCCATCGAGCCCATGATCGCCGTGGGGACGGACCGAATCGAAACCCTGGACGACGGCTGGACCGTGGTGACGCGGGACCGGTCCCTTTCGGCCCACTACGAGCACACGGTGGCGGTGACGGCGGACGGCCCCAGGGTTCTTACGGCAACGGTTGAACAGGCTGCAGGCTCCGGTTATAATAGCTAGCTCTGCATATAACGCACGAACGGAGTCCAAGAGAGGATTTCGATGAAGGTACGGACGAGCGTCAAACCGATCTGTGAGCACTGCAAGCTGGTTCGGCGGAGGGGCGTCGTCCGGATCATCTGCAAGCGGAACCCCCGGCACAAGCAGCGCCAGGGCTAGGGGACGCCCGAACACCTGTACGAAGGACGGAATCGAGTATGGCACGGATCGCAGGGGTGGACCTTCCGCGTAACAAGCGGATTGTCGTGGCGCTCACGTACATCTACGGGATCGGCCACTCTCGCGCCGAGCAGATCGTGGAGGACGCCGGGGTGGACGGAACGATCCGCACCCAGGACCTCGCGGACGAGGACGTGAATCGTCTTCGTCAGGAGATCGAGGCCAGCTACAAGGTGGAAGGGGCGCTTCGGACCGAGAAGTCCATGAACGTGAAGCGGCTCATGGACATCGGTTGTTACCGGGGCCTTCGGCATCGAAGGGGCCTGCCGGTGCGGGGTCAGCGGACGAAGACGAACGCCCGGACGCACAAGGGCAAGCGCCGAGCCATCGCCGGAAAGAAGGCCCCGCCGCGGAAGTAGCGGGGTCGCCGGGCGCCGCCGACGGACCTCCCTGCCGGGGGGGCGTCGGCATTTCTGCGTTCGGCTTCGAGGTGCCGGGCCGAAGAAGCGGCCCCGCGGGCAAAGCAGTGGGAACGAGGACCATCACTGGAAGGACGTGAGCTGTGGCGAAACCAAAGGGCAAAGGACAGGGCCCCAAGAAGCGGCCGAAGAAGAAGGTCGTGGAGTCCGAGGGGGTGGCCCACATTACGGCTACCTTCAACAACACGATCATCACCATCGCCGACGCGAACGGCGATGTGATCACTTGGTCCAGTGCCGGGAAGGCCGGATTCAAGGGCTCCCGGAAGTCCACTCCCTTCGCGGCCACCGTGGCCGGGGAAGAGGCGGGGCGAGAGGCGTACGGGCTGGGAGTTCGGAAGGTGCACGTGCGGGTTCAGGGGCCCGGGTCGGGCCGGGAGTCGGCCATCCAGGCCCTGGCCAGCGCGGGCCTCACGGTGCGGTCCATCGAGGACGTGACGCCCCTCCCCCACAACGGATGCCGGCCCCCCAAGAAGCGGCGGGTCTGATCCGTGGGTCGGCGAGGGAGAAGCGTGCAGGGACGAGCGGAGTGAACAGGGAGCCAGGCTGAATGGGTCGTTATACGGGACCGGTTTGCAAGCTTTGTCGTCGGGAAGGGGAGAAGCTCTTCCTCAAGGGCCAGAAGTGCTACACGGAGAAGTGTCCCGTGGAGCGTCGGGGCTACCCCCCCGGACAGCACGGGCCGGCCCAGGCCCGGAGGCGGAAGCAGTCCGACTATGCGCTCCAGCTCCGCGAGAAGCAGAAGGTGAAGAGGATGTACGGCCTCCAGGAGGAGCAGTTCCGGAACCTCTTCCAGCGTTCCGTGGGCCAGGCCGGGGTCACGGGTGAAAACCTCCTGGTGGGGTTGGAGAAGCGGTTGGACAACGTGGTCTTCCGCCTGGGCCTGGCCGCGAGCCGAGCGCAGGCCCGACAGCTTGTCCGGCACCGACACGTTCAGGTGAACGGCCGGGCGGTGGACATTCCGAGCTATCAGGTCCGGGCCGGCGACGACATCGCCGTGAAGGCGAAGTCGAAGGAACTGGACGTGGTGGAGAGCAGCCTGGGGTCCCGGACCCGGCCCGACGTGCCCGAGTGGCTCGTCCTGGAGGAGAAGACCCGGGTGGGGCGGGTCCTGAGGGAGCCGACCCGGGACGACATCCCCATGGCCGTGCAGGAACAGCTCATCGTGGAGCTCTACTCGAAGTAACGGGGAGGAACCCTTGGAAATCGATCTGACCGGACTGGTACTTCCGGAGCGCGTGGAGGAAGTTCGTCTTTCCAAGGACGGACGCTCCGGCGAGTACGTTATCGAGCCCCTGGAGCGGGGCTACGGCCATACTTTGGGCAATTCGGTCCGCCGGGCCCTCCTCTCTTCCCTACAGGGGACGGCGGTTTGGGCCTTCCGGATCGAGGGGGTCGTCCACGAGCACCAGACCATCAACGGTGTGGTGGAGGACGTCCACCAGGTCATCCAGAACCTCAAGTCCCTCGTCCTCGTCCTGGACGAGGACGTGGATGAGGTGAGCCTGGAGGTGAAGGGCAAGGGACCCGGAGCCGTGACCGCCGCCGACATCGAGGAGAAGTCGGGGGTGAAGGTTCTCGACCCGGAGCACCACCTCCTGACCCTGCAGGAGGAGCGAGATTTCCACATGGAGCTCCGGGCCGACAAGGGCCGAGGCGTGGTCCTGGCGGACGATCATCCCGTCCCCAAGGGCTCGCCGGTGGACCTGGTCCGGATCGATGCCATCTACAACCCGGTCCGCCGGGCCAACTTTACGGTCCGGGAGACGCGGGTGGGGCAGCGGACGGACTTCGATCAGCTCACCCTGGCGGTGGAGACGGACGGGTCCGTGGCGCCCGGCAGGGCTGTGGCCGTGGCGTCCGAGCTTCTCCGGGAGCACCTCCGCTACCCGCTCTACTTCGGCACCGGGGGGATGCCGGACCAGCCCGCCCGGGACGGGGTGGAGGTGCCCGAGCAGGTCCGGGACCTCCTTGCCCGGGAGATCGAAGACCTGGCCGAGCTCAGCGTCCGGTCGCGGAATTCCCTCCAGAAGGAGAACATCAAGACCCTGGGGGATCTGGTCCAGCGCACCGAGGACGAAATGCTGGAGATCGAGAACTTTGGCAAGAAGTCCCTCAAGGAGATCCAGGACTTCCTGGCGGAGCACGACCTCCGCTTCGGAATGGAGGTGAAGGAAGGGGATTCGGGCAAGCTGTACCTGGTGGAAAACGAGCCCGAGACGGCCTCCGAGTGAGGTCATTTTCCGGACCCCGGTCCGGACCCGGATTAGACAACGTCGCTCTCGACTGATATATCGGTACCCTCAGAAGCCAGGACTCGACGACTCATGCGGCATCGCAAGAAGGGTCGAAACCTCTCCCGGAGCCCGAGCCACCGTAAGGCCACGCTCCGGAACATGGCTACGTCGCTGTTCCGCCACGAGCGGATCGAGACGACGACAGCCAAGGCGAAGGAGCTTCGTCCCTACGCCGAGCGGTTGATCACGCTGGCCCGCCGGGGAGACGTGCATTCCCGTCGGTTGGCGGGGCGCAGGATCCAGGACCGGGAGGTCCTGGGTAAACTGTTCGACGACATCGCGCCGAGGTTTCAGGGGCGCCCGGGGGGCTATACCCGGATCCTGAAGCTGGGCAATCGGAAGGGCGACGCTGCCGACATGGCTCTGATCGAGCTGGTGGACAGAAACGACGCCTGAACGAACCCCCGCCGGGGGGAACCCGAACCCGAAGAGGGACGACGCGACAATGGCGCAGCGAACGATTGGAGAGACCCTGGCCCTGCCACTGAGGATCCTGGCCGTCGTGGCCGTGGTCGGATTCATGTTTTGGCTCTACACCTACGCGGAACCCACCGAGGTGGCCGTGGAGGAGGAGGAAGAGGCAGAGCCGGCGGCGGACGCGTTCGTCGAGCTGGTTCATGACAACCCCGAGTTCTACTTCGACCAGAGGATCCGCTTCTCCGAGGTGGACGTGGGGACGCGGATCGGCCTGAACGCCTTCTGGGCCGAGCAATACTCCGTGGAGGTGGCGACGGGGGAGGCGGAGGCGGAGGACGACGAGGAGCGCTTCGGGCTCCTGGTTCGTATCCCCCGGGAGATGGTGGACCAGGGGATTGCGGTGGGTGAGGGCGACCAGGTCTGGGTTTCGGGCTTCCTCCACGAGGTCACCGACTCGGTGGTGGCGGCCTGGGAGGAGGACGGAGTGTTCGACGATACGGCCGACGTGGAGCTGGTGGAGGCCGAGGAGCTCTTCCTGGAAGCCGACGAGTTGAGCACCGATCCCCCGGACGAGAACGACGAGGACGATGTGGAGCTGGCCGACGACGAGAACGCCCAGGGCGATGGCCCTGAGGTCCTCTAGGTCCCGCCCGTCGGGCCGGGCCCCAAGGAGATATCGATACCATGGCGAGAGTCTGCTACGTGTGCGACAAGGGTCCCTCCACAGGGAACCGGGTCAGCCACGCCAACAACAAGACGAAGCGCCGGTGGCAGCCCAACCTCCAACGGGTGAAGATCATCGATAAGGAGGGGCGCCGCCGCCGGGTCCGGGTCTGTACCTCGTGCATATCCGCCGGGAAGATCCGAAAGGCCCCCAAGATCCGGCCGACCGCCCAGGAGGCGTGACCGGGCCGGAAGGGAGACGCGACTCTCCCCGGGATGGGCGCCCCTCCGGGAAGGGGCGGCAACGTCGAGAGCCTCCGCGGTCCGCTTCGGGCCGCGGAGGCTCTGGTCGTTTCCGGCCGCCCGTGGCCGTGACCCGGCCCGAGCCCCGCTGCGGAGAGCTCGTGGCTCTGCTGGAGGAGCGAGGGGTTGAGGCCGTGGCCCGGCCTCTGATCCGGATCCACCCGCCCGAGGACCCGGCGCCCCTCCGCAGGGCCGCCCGATCCCTCCAGGAGGAACCCGGATCCTGGGACCTGATTCTCTTCACCTCGCCCCGCAGTGTGGAGGCCCTGGCCCGGGCCGGGGACCACGAAGAGCGGGGCGGCCCCATCGATCCCAAGAAGCTCCCCCTGGTGGCCGCCATCGGAACGGCCACCGCCCGGGCCGCCCGCGAAGCCGGGTTCCCGCCGGCGATCGTGCCGGACCGGTTCGTGGCCGAGGCCTTTCTGGAGGAGCTCGTGGAACGACTCGGGGCCCTGGCCGGGCTCCAGGTCCTCTTTCCCCGGGCCGCCCAGGCCCGGGAGGTGCTTCCGGAGGGCCTCAGGGAGCGAGGAGCGCGAGTGGAGGTGGTGGAGGCGTACCGGACCCTGCCGGACCGGGAAGCGGCCCAACGACTCGTCTCCGAGGTGGACGAGGAGCGGATCCAGGTGGTCGTCTTCACCTCCGCCTCCGCGGTGGAGGCCTTCCTGGAGGCGGCGGGGCCCGGGTGGTCGCCTTCCGAGGGGTTGGCCGTGGCGGCCATCGGCCCGGTGACCGCCGATCGAGCCCGGGAGGGTGGGCTCAGGGTCGAAGTCGTCCCGGAGGAGCACACGGGGGAGGCTCTGGCCCACGCGGTGGCTCGGTGGTGGAAGGGTCGGTCGTGACGGAGGCCGGGGTGGGAGAGCGGCAGGCCTTGCAGTGGGCCGTCGTCCTCTATGCGGCCCTGCTGCCGGTGGCCCACGCCGTGGTTCTTCCGGTGGGCGGCGCCATGGCCAACGCGGCCGACCCCCTCCTGGCGGCTCTGGTGGCGCTGGCTCTGGTGGCGGTGGTGAGGGAGGGAAGGGCCGAACTCGGGCCCGGCCTCCCCTTCCTCCTGATGGCCCTCTTCGGCCTCTGGGCCGCCGTGAGCGGGGTCTGGGGCTTCCACCCGGGCTACGCCCTGGCCAAGGGGACGGGGTACACGGCTCTGGCCCTGGGGGCCTGGGCCGTGGTGTGGAGCGGGGTCCGGTGGGAGCGGATGGTGGACGCGTGGCTCGTGGGGGCCCTGGGCGCCCTCCTGTTTCTCTACGGTGGGTGGCTCGCCGGCGCCGTGGGCGCCCTCCCCTGGCTGGAGGAACGGGTGGTCTACCGGGCCGGAGCCGTCTCGGGGCTCCCCTTTCCCCGGCCCCGGGGCCCCTTTTTGCACCCGAACCTCCTGGGAGAGTACTTGGTGGTGACCTCGGCCCTCCTCTGGATCCGGTGGCCCGCCCTTCGGGAGCGGGAGCCCGTCCTGGCGTGGGGAGGTGGAGCGCTCCTGGCGGGAACCCTCCTTCTCACCTTCGCCTCGGCCTGGATCGGCCTGGGCTTCCTCCTGGGGGCGTGGGCCCTCTGGGGCCGGTGGGGCCGGGCTCCCGGGGCACGGCGACTCCGCCTGGGGGTCGGGGCTCTCGGGGCCCTCCTCTTCGTGGGGACCTTCTCGGGGATGCTCTTCCCCCTGGAATTGGGAGGCGGGCCGTTGAGCGTCTCCACCGATGGAATGCGGGCGTGGATCTGGGCGTCCGCTTCCCGGGCCTTCCTGGAGGCGCCGGTCCTGGGGGTGGGCGCCGCCCCCTTCCTGGCCGAGACGCCCGGCCCCGTCCTTTGGGACGCGCATTCCCTGTATCTGAGCCTGCCGGGCCAGTTCGGACTGGTGGGAGCCCTCCTCTGGGGCACCGGTGTGGGGATCCTGGTGTACCGGCTGGCGATACGGGTCGGCACCGGACGGGTCCATGGGGGCCTGCTGGCGGCCCTGGGAGCGGTGGCGTTCCACGGCGTGGGCGCCGCGGTGGAGGACTTTCGGCACGTCTGGCTCCTCCTGGCGATCTGCGGGCTGGCCGCCCTCCAGGACAACGCGCCGGCCCGAAGCGCTGCAATCCAGGACGAGACAGCCCAGGACGGAGGGCATGCCTAGCCCCGGCGGAAACGGCGCGAACCCCCTGATCCCCTTGGCGGCCCTGCTCGTGGGCGCCGGGGTCATCCTGGGGTTCGCTCTGGCGGAAGAACCGGGACTCGTGGTTCCCGTCACCCTCTTCTTCCTCCTTCTGCTGGGTCTCACCCACGTCCTTTTGACGCTGGAGACCCGGGAGGCCACTCGCCGGTGGCTGTGGGGCCTCATCGGGGCCGCCCTGGGGGTCCGGGCCCTGGCCTTCCTGGTCACCAATTTCGTCTACCGGGCCGACTTCTTCGCCCCGGACGTGGGCTACTACCGATGGGCCGGCGAGGCCATCGGCGCCCACTGGGTACGGGGAGGGCCTCTTCCCGGGCGCTTCGCCGACGGGTGGTTCGAGCTCTACCCCCACATCGGAGCGGGCTTTTACGCCCTGCTGCAGGATGCCACCGTGGGTCCGGTGGTCTTGAACGCCTTCGCCGGCGTGTGGACGGCGGTGGTGGTCTACTACCTGGGCAGGGAGATCCTGGGTGAGCCCGCCGGGAAGTTGGCGGCCATCCTGACCGCCTTCCTCCCCTCCCTGGTCCTCTGGTCCGTCCTGAACATCCGAGACGCCCTGGCCATGCTCTTCATCACCCTGGCCGTCTGGCTCGGGGTACGGGCTTACCGGGAGGTGAACGTGAAGGAGCTCCTCCTCCTGGTGGCGGTCCTCTTCGTCGCGAGCACGCTCCGTGACTACATGGCCGTCCTCGTGTTGGGCGGGTTGGCGCTGGGGTTCGCCCTGGCCTTCCGCCGCCACCGGGTCTGGAGCACCCTGGCCGTGGGCACCGTCGTCTTTCTGGGGGTGGCCTTCGCCCTGGACCAGTTCGAGATCTTCCGGACGGTGGACTGGGATTCTCCGTTGGAGACGGCGGACCAGATGCGCCGGGGGTTCCACCTGGAGGCCGGCTCCGCCTACGCGGTGGACTACGACACCTCCACCCTTGCCGGCGCCCTGCGCTTCCTTCCCCTGGGGATGAGCTTTCTCCTCTTCGGCCCGTTCCCGTGGGCCCTTGAGAGCACCCTGCAAATGCTCACCTTCCCGGAAGTGGCGCTCTGGTACCTCGTCTTTCCCCTGACCGTCTGGGGGCTTTCGTGGGGGGTTCGGAAGGGGGCGGCCCAGAATTTGATCCTCCTGGGGGTCCTGGCCGTCCTGGTCTCCTCCTACGCTCTGGTGGAGGGGAACTTCGGCACCGCCTACCGGCACCGGGCCCAGATCATGCCTCTCTTCTTCATCTTCACCGCGGCGGGGCTCATCCTCCTTCGCCACCGTTGGGGGGCCCGGAAGCGTCCGGAGCGGCAGCGGGTCCATACGAGGTCCGAGGGCTCCACTTCGCCCTCCGATTCAACCTGGCCCTCCGGCTCCGCGTCCCGGTGACCGTCGCCGCCGTGATTCCCACGCACGACCGGCCCCGTCTCCTGCGGGAGGCGGTGGCCAGCGCACAGGGGCAGACCAGGCCTCCGGACGAGATCGTGGTGGTGGACGACGCCTCTGGGCCCAGCGCCGCGAAGGAGGTTCGGGCCTTGGAGGGGGAGGGAGTCCGGGTCCTCCGAACGGAGGAGAACGTGGGCGGGAGCCGGGCCCGGAACCTGGGATGGCGGGCCGTGAAGGCGGAGCTCATCGCCTTCCTGGACGACGACGACGTCTGGGAGCCGGAAAAGCTGGAACGCCAGCTCCCCCTCTTCGACGATCCGGGGGTGGAGTTCAGTTGGACGGCGTACGCACTGGAAGCCAGTCGAAGGGAGAAAACTCCCGAGATCATCCGGCCGGCGGGGGACGGCGTGGCCCCCCTCCTGGCCCGTTCGGCTCGAGCCTGCCCCACCCTCCTCGTGCGTAGGGAGGTCCTGGAGGCTGTGGGCGGATTCGACGAAGGGCTCGTTCGAAATCAGGACTGGGACCTCTTCCTCCGGTTGGAGGAACGGTCCCGAGGGAAGTATCTGGACGAAGTGCTCACCCGGGCGCGGCGTCACCGCCCGGACCCGGACG
>SKSR01000213.1 GCA_007122885.1 Gemmatimonadota bacterium | reverse complement strand
CTTTCCCTCGCGCTCCCGTGGGGAAAGTCACCCGGGGGACCGGAACCGGGGGGCCCCATCCCGGCCCCGGTCCCCGGGCCCGCCGCCCGGGGGGCCCGAGGGCTCTCGACGCCCTGGGCCCCGCCGAAAAGCCTTGGTGGGCGAAGGAGGCTCAGATCAGACGTTCCGGACCCATCCTCCTTTCGCGTCCTGAAACTTCTTCCCGACCACATCCCAGTTCACAACGTTCCAGAAGGCCTTCAGGTAGTCCGGACGGCGGTTCTGGTACTTCAAGTAATAGGCGTGCTCCCACACATCCACGCCCAGGATCGGCGTGTGCCCGTCCATCAGAGGGCTGTCCTGGTTGGGCGTGGAGATGGCCTGGAGGGTGCCGAACGGGCAGACCACAAGCCAGCCCCACCCGGACCCGAACTGACCCGCCGCCGTGCTGGAGAACTTCTCCTTGAAGGCGTCGAAGGACCCAAACGCGTCGTCGATGGCCGACGCCAGCTCTCCGGAGGGTCGGTCGCTTCCTCCGGGTGCGATGACCTCCCAGAAGAGGCGGTGGTTCTCAAAGCCGCCCCCCTGGTCGCGCACCGCGCCCTGAACCTCGCCGGGAAGACCGTTGAAGCCCCGGAGGAGCTGTTCGGCCGTGAAACCGTGGAGATCCTTCCTCCCCTCCAGGGCCTGATTCAGCTTGTTCGTGTAGGCTTGATGGTGCTTCGAGTGGTGGATCTCCATGGTCCGGGCATCGATGTGGGGCTCCAGGGCATCGTAGCCGTAACCCAGATCCGGCAGCTCGTGTGGGTATGCCATATCCCTCACTCCTTTCAGTCAGGTGAATGGGAGGTAGATTACTCCGCGTGGGTCGTCTACACAACTTCGATGAGGACTTTCCATTGAGCTGGCCGGAGCACCCCCCCGAAGTCGAACGGACCGAGTACACCACGGGCGGTGGGAAGCCCAAGGGTGGAGCGGGCTCAAGGGGTGGAGCGGAGGACGACCGCCGGATCCTCCTGGTGGACTGCGACATGTTCTTCGTCCAAGTGGCCCGCCTGGCGGACCCGGACGGAGCGGGGGCCACTCCCTATCTCCTGGTGGGCGGCTCGGCCACGGGAAGGGGGGTGGTCACGTCGGCCTCCTACGATGCGAGGCCCTATGGAGTCCGCTCGGGAATGTCCACCGCCCGAGCCCTACGGCTATGTCCTGCGGCCACCGTGGTGCCCGTTCCCCGTGAGGAATGCGGCCGACGGAGCCGCATGGTACGACGGTCGCTGGAGGCCCTGGCTCCGGTAGTGGAGGCCGCTTCGGTGGACGAGTTCTACCTGGACCTGACCGGGACGGAACGCCTATTCGGAGGGGAAAGCCTGGCGGAGACCGCCCGGAGAATCCGAAGGCGTATTCTGGAGGAGACGGAGATCTCCGTCTCCGTGGGTGGGGGCACCCGGAAACTCGTGGCGAAGCTGGCCGCTGAAGTGGCCAAGCCCGGGGGCGTCCACGTGGTTCCCGCCGGTGGAGAGGAGCGCTTCGTTCGGGGCTGCGAGCTCTCCCGAATCCCGGGTATCGGGCCGACCCTCCTGGCCGAGCTGGAGAAGCGGGGCCTCCGGTCCCCGGACGACGTCCTGGCCGTGGAAGAGCGCTGGCTGGAAGAGTGGGTAGGACCGCGGCGCGCACACTGGCTCCGCGAACGTCTTCGTGGAGTGGACCCTTCTCCCGTCCTCCCCCGAGGCGAGCGGAAGTCGGTGAGCGCCGAACGAACCTTCCACGAGGACCTGACGGACCGGGGGACCCTGGGCTCCCACCTGCAGAGGCTCGTCCTTTCCGTGGGGCGGGACCTCCGGAGCCGGGGCGTCCGAGCCCGTACCGTGACCGTAAAGATCCGGACCCGGGACTTTCGGACACGGACGGCGGCCCGAACCCTGTCGGAGGCGGTGGAATCGGACGGGGCACTGGCCGCCGCGGCCCGCTCCCTCCTCCAGGAGCTTCTCGGCAGAATCCGGGGCCCGGTCCGCTTGCTGGGGATGGGAGCGTCCAATCTGACGCGGGAAGGGGACGCCGCTCAAATCCCCCTTCTTCCTCGAGAGGCGGACGAGTCACCCAGGGAACGGGCCGTATCCCGGATCATGGATGACCTGCGAAACCGGTTCGGTGACGAAGCCCTGTTTCCTGCCGGGATCATCCCGCCCGGACCGACGACCTCTCGGCCGGGGAAAGGGGACGGGGAGAAACCGTGACGACCGAATCCGAGGGCCCGGGCCCTGAGGGTCCCCTCGAGGCCCAAGAGCTCTTCCCTGGCTCCCGCCCCCTCGTGGGGGTCATCCACCTTCCTCCGCTCCCCGGCGCCCCCGGGTGGATCCCGGGGAGTCACTCCATGGCCGACGTCAGCGAAACTGCGGTCCGCGAGGCCCGGGTCCTGGAGGAAGGTGGCCTGGGCGGGCTATTGGTGGAGAATTACGGGGACGCCCCGTTCTTTCCGGAGCGGGTCCCCCCGGAGACGGTGGCCGCCATGGCCCTGGCCGTCCGTTCCGTGGTGGAGGCGGTGAACCTCCCGGTGGGCGTGAACGTCCTCCGCAACGACGCCCGGAGTGCCGTGGCCCTGGCCGCCGTGGCAGGTGCTCGCTTCGTCCGGGTCAACGTCCACACGGGCGCCATGTTCACCGATCAGGGCCTCCTGGAGGGGCGAGCCCACGAGACCCTCCGGACTCGTGAGGCTCTCCGCACCCCCTTGACCCTCTTCGCCGACGTTCTCGTGAAACACGCCACGCCCCCTCCGGGGGTGACCCTGGGACAGGCGGCCCGGGATCTTCGATATCGGGGGAAGGCGGACGCCCTGGTGGTCTCCGGCACGGGGACCGGCGAGCCTCCGACTCCCGACGAGCTCAGGGAGGTGAAACAGGCCGTTCCGGAGGTAGGTGTGTGGCTCGGAAGCGGACTGACCCCGGAGACGGCGCCGGCGCTCCTCTCGGAAGCCGACGGCGCCATCGT
>SKSR01000155.1 GCA_007122885.1 Gemmatimonadota bacterium | reverse complement strand
CTAGCCCGGGGGCCGGCGCTCAGTCCTCCTGGAGCTCGTAGAGCTCCTGGGCCGCCGCCTCCCACCGGGCCAGCAAGTCCTCCACCTCCCCCTGAAGTCGATCCCGTTCCTCTTCCAGAGCTCGGATCTCTTCGGGGGGCGTGTCCTCGTAGTAGCCGGGTCGGCAGAAGAGGGTGTCGATCTCCTGGGTCCTTTCCTCCTTCCGGTCGATCTCGGCGGCCAGCTCCTCCTGGCGTTCCTTCAGGCGTCGAGCGTTCCGTTCCCGCTCTTCTCGGGCTCGCGACTGGGGGTTTCTCCGGCTCGAGCGCCGTTCTTTCTTGCGGCGATCCCCCTGGTCTCCCTTCGGCCGCCGCTTCTCCTCCTTGGCCCGTCGAACCACTTGGTCCCGGTCCAGTCGGTCGGTTCCTCGTGCGGCTACGTATTCGTCGTAGGTGCCCGGGTAGTCCACCATCCCGTCGGCTCGCAGGTCCACGATGCGGGTAGCGAGCCGGCTCACGAACCAACGGTCGTGGGAGACGAGGATCAAGGTGCCTTCGAAGGCCTCCAGTCCTTCCACGAGAGCCTCGATGGACTCCAGATCCAGGTGGTTGGTGGGCTCGTCCAGGACCAGTACGTTGGGCTTCTCCAAAGCGAGCTTGGCGAATACGAGGCGTGCCGCTTCACCTCCGGACAAGCTTTGCAGGGACTTGTGGGGCTCGTCGTCCGTGAAGAGAACACGGCCCAGGTGGCTGCGGACGAACCCCAGGTCCCGGTCGGGGCACGCCCGCCAGAGCCACTCCTGGGCCGTCATCTCCGCATCCCCGAACTGGTCCTTGTAGTCCTGGGCGAAGTAGCCGGGGTGGGTCTCGTAGCCCCACTCCACCTGGCCGGCGTCGGCTTCCAGGTTTCCGGTGACGATCTTGAGGAGGGTGGACTTCCCGATCCCGTTCGGGCCCATGATGGCGAGCCGGTCGCCCCGGTGCACATCCAGGTCCACCCCGTGGAGGACCTGGTTCTCCCCGAAGGCCTTTCGCACACCCCGGGCCTTGAGGACTTCCTTTCCGCTGTGACGGCGTGTCTCGAACCGGAACGTGGGGTAGCGACGGGAACTTTCGGGCAGATCCTCCATGTCCTCGGCCTTCCGCTCGATGAGCCGGAGCTTGCTTTGCGCCTGCCTGGCCTTGGTCGCCTTGGCGCGGAACCGCTCCACGAACCTCTGATGGTGGGCGATCTCACGCTCCTTGCCGGCGATCTCCTTCTCCCGCCTTTCCCGCTCCTCCTTCTTCGCCTCCACGAAGGTGGAGTAGTTCCCCGTGTACAGCTCCACCGTCTGGTAGTCCACGTCCAGGATGTGGGTGCATACGGTGTCCAGGAATCGCTGGTCGTGTGAGATGACCACCAGAGGGCCCGAGAAGTCCGAGAGAAAGCCCTCCAGCCACCGGATGGAGAGGATGTCCAGGTGGTTCGTGGGCTCGTCCAGGAGGAGAACGTCCGGGTCGCTGGCCAGGACCTGGCCGAGGAGGACGCGGAGCTTGAAGCCGCCCGAAAGGGTCCGCAGGGGTTCCTGGTGCTCTTCGGCGGGGATCCCCAGGCCCTCCAGGATGGCCGCCGCTCGGGCCTCGGCGGCGTAGCCGTCGTGGCGCTGAACGGTTTCCTCGAGCCGGGCGAATCGATCGGCGTCGAAGCGATCCTCCGCCTCCTCCAGGAGGGCCTCTTTTTCCTTCACCGCCTTCCAGAGCTCCCGGTTCCCCATGATGGCCACCCGGAGGATGGGCTCGTCCTCGTACAGGAACTGGTCCTGGCGAAGGACTCCGACCCGGGCGCTCTTGGGCACGGATACCGATCCTCCCGTGGGCTCCTCGTCGCCCGCCAGGATCCGGAGCAGGGTGGTCTTTCCCGAGCCGTTGGCGCCCACCAGCCCGTACCGCTCACCAGGATTGAGCTGGAAGGAAGCCCCGGAGAAGAGGGTCCGCTCCCCGAACGCCATGGCCAGATCCGATACGGAGATCATGGGAGAGAATCTAACCGCTTCCGTAGGGTGAAGATCCGGTAGCTGATCCAACCGTCCGCCAACCCGTGGTGGAGGGCGTTTCCTCCGATGAGGTTGGAGAAGAAAGGAAACCGCCCCAGCCCCAGTGCCTCCAGGAAAGGGGCGATGGCGGCGAGCATCCGGTCCCGGGGACGGCGCAACTGGATGAGCTCCGTCAGATCTTGCTCCGCCACGGGCTCCATGCCCGCACCTTCTGCCGCTTCCCGGAGTCGGTGGGGGGTGCATACGGACGGGGCCCTCCAGCCACGGCGGAAGGCTTCGAGTCGTCGGCGGGCGCGGGCCGGAAGTTCGTCCTCCGGATGGGACAGGAAGTCGTCCACCACGAGCAAAGGCGCGCCCGGGGTCAGGCGGGCCGCCACCGCGGCCAGGAACGCCTCCGGACTGCGAGCGTGGACGAACGCCTCCACGGCCACCGCGGCGCTCACGGGCTCTCCCGGATCCATGTGATGGAAGTCCTGGTGGAGGAAGCGGCAACGCCGATCCAGGCCCTCCTTCACCGCGAGATCTCGGGCCATTGCCACTTGGGAGGGGCTCAGGGTCACCCCCACCACGTGACCCTCCGGGAAGGCTCGCGCCAGGTGGAATGCCGTGCCGCCCACGCCGCATCCCACGTCCAGTATCCTTAGTGCGTTCCCTACATCCAGCGTCGCCAAGGCACGAGCCAGGAGGACGTTCACGTACGATGCGGCCTCGTCCGGGCTCGTCACACCGGGGCCCCAGAGGAGCCGGTGGATGGCGTATCGTCCTCCTCCCCGTCCCAGTCGGAGAAACCAGCGGGTGTTCCGGTCGTAGTAGCGGGCTACGGCGTCGGTGGTTTGCCACATCACCGGAGAGTAGGGGCTCCGGCCCCTCTGAGCCAAGGTGGTCCCGTTCACCAGGAGGTACCGGGAGCGGTGCGCGCACGGAGGCGCCGCCCCCCCCGGCGGGTTCCTCCGACCTGCCGGGGGGGGG
>SKSR01000222.1 GCA_007122885.1 Gemmatimonadota bacterium | reverse complement strand
GGTCGGCCACCTCTGCGGCCTGAGCCACCGCGTCCGGGTCCTCGAGCATGATCATGGCGATCGTGTTCCCTTCAGGGTTGCCCGGAGACCAGACATCCGCGCCGGCTTCGTCGAAGAAGCCGAGGATCCGCTCGGCCTCCCCTACATTCCGGACCTCCGGGAGAACGACGCCGTCGGCTCCGATTTCCAGCACCTCGTGGATCCGCTCACGGGTGACCTCGTCTCCCGCTTCCTCCAGTGGAGGGATTCGGACGAGATGGGCGGGACGGCCTTCCGGGCCGTGCCGCTGGAGGCCCTCCTCGATGTTCCGGACCGCATCCGCATCGTAATGGTTTTCAAGGTTCAGGAAGAGGAAGTCGTAGAGAGGGTTCTGCGCCAGCTCCTCCCCCCCTTCCGGAGTATAGACGGCAACGTCTCCTTCCGGCGCTCCGTCGTCGCCACGCTCCCGCTCGTCCGGAACGAAAAGGCCGAAGGCCGGAGTGCCTTCCGCCCAGAGGTCGAAGATTTCCAGTCGGTCCGCCTCCTGGGCTGTCGGGTCCGGGCCCTCTTCTGCGGGAGAAGGGGGCGCCTCGGGTTCCTCGCACCCCCACGCCACCAGGAGGAGGACCGCGGCGACGGTGAAATTACGCTTCATGGGTTTCGACCTTGGTTGTGCGTTCATCGGGAGGGTTCGTGGCTATCCACTTCCACGGGAATTCCCTCAGGACAATCCAGGCTTTCCGCCAGCCTGCCCTCGATGCGGACACGGTTGCCGGGCTCGAACCCGGCAACCTCACCTCCGAGACAATAGAGCTCGTCGTCGGGCCCCCGCAGGGTAGGGAACTCCCGGCCCTCGTCGGTCACCTCGCCCCGGACCCGGATTCGCCCGTCCTCACCCGTGAGATAAAAAGCCGGGGAAGTGGCCACCGGTGCCTGTCCGGGGAACTTGACGAAGAAGTAGTGCGTCTCGTCGGCGTCCGCCCAGTCGGGTACTCGGACCTGCTCGCTGAGCCTTCCGTCCTCGTCGGATGCCACCTCGTCCACCCATTGGTACCCGGCCCGGAGCCCCCCGAAGGCGATGACCACCCCCGTGTTGGGAGGGAGGCCGCCCATTTCCACCTGCACCTCGGTCCCCGGTGGCCCGGCCAGCGGGTGCACCGTGAGGCCTCCCACCTCCTCGGCCGGTTCATCCTGACCCGACAGGGAAGGGGGCGTGAAGAGGAGGACGGCCGTCAAGCCCAGGACGAGCGACAGCATGGGGCGCCGGGCCCTGAGGGCTCCCGGTGGCCTTCGGGTCGAAATGGGGTGGCGCGACTTCGGTTCAGCCATGACTTCTCCGTGGCGGCTGGGTCAGAAGACCAAGGTGCCCAGGAAGACCAGGGCGATGCCCGCCATGAGGGCCAGCCCGATCCAGGAGAATGTCTGGAGCTTGGGGCCGGGCCGTAGGTGCTCGGGCACGTGGTTCGAGGTCACCGCCCGCAGGTTCAGATACCCCAGAACCGGTGCGGTGATGAACGAGACGATGGTGGCGAAGTCGATGAGCGTGGCCATGGTCCCCAAGTAGAAGGTGAAGACCCCCACGGTCAGGAGGGCGATGGCCACCAGGCTGATCCAGTAGCCCCGGATCTCCCGCTCCACCCTGGGCTCATCCTCCACCCCCTCGAGCAGAGCTCGTACGGACCGGGAAATGGCTCGTGGAAATCCGTCCAGAACCGTGAGCGTGGTGGAAAACATGGTTGTGACGATGGCCGCCAGGATCACGGGCCTGGTCCAGTCACCGAGGGTGGCCGAGTAGAGGTCCACTAGCTGGAGGGCGAAGACCGGGCCTTCCGGGCTGAATTGCTCCCCGGTCCCGTACATGACCGTGGCCCCCAGCGTGAGGAAGGCCAAGGCGATGATGCTGGTTCCCACGTACCCGATCCGGAAGTCCAGGAGCGCCTCCTTCACGCTGGCTTGAATGCCCGAGCTCCGGTCCTTCGCGAGGGTCCAGAGGGAGCTCCACACCGAGATGTCGATGGCCGAGGGCATCCACCCGGCCAGGGCCAGGATGAATGCGAAGGTGATGGCGTCGGCACCGTCGATCAGGGGCCAGGGCGCGAAGTCGGAATCGGGAATCTGGGGAGCTACGGCCGCTGCGGCGAAAATGGTGGAGAGGGTGAGGACGACGATCACCGCCTTGATCGTAGCGTCCAGAGCCCGGAAACGACCGATCCATAGGATGAGGGAGCAGACGCCCAGGACGATGGCCCCCATGACCGCCAATGGCCAGTCCACGCCCAGGATGTAAGCGAAGAGGAAGGCCGTGAGGACCGTGACGGCCGCTTGGATGATCACGGCGGTGGAGAGGGTGATGAGAAGGTAGAGCCAGACGGCCCACCTCCCCAGCCTCTGGTACCCTTCCACCAGGCTCTCCCCGGTGGCGGCCGCGTAGCGAGGACCGTATTCGAAGAAGGGGTACTTGATCACCAGGGCCAGGAGAACGATCCAGACGAGGCTGAACCCTCCGTCACCGCCGGCCCGGGTCGACTGGACCAGGTGCGACACCCCGATGGCCGCCGCGGCCCAGAGGAGCCCGGGGCCGAAGGTCTTCCAGAACCGCTCCAGTCGGCTCACGGACTCCATGTCTGTACCCGTCCTCACCTCGGCCATAGCAGATTCCCCTTTGCCATCCGGTCCTCCTTCATCATCGGGACCAGCCCTTTGCTCTCGGCACAAAAAAACCCCGACACCCGGTTCCCCTGGGTTCAGGGGAACCGGAGGTCGGAGCCTGTGCTACAGCGGAGCTTCGTCGTCACCCGCCTTGCGACATGACCCAGACGTAGGCTGCCACCGCTTCCACCTCTTCATCCGAGATGCCCGAGCCGCCTCGAGGGAGCATGGCACCCGCGTAGTCCTCAGGCTGTTCCACGCCTTCGTCGATGATCTGCACCAGGGACTCGAAGGAACCGTCGATGTGGGTCCAATCCTGATCGTTCACCGGCGGCCCCACAGGGGTGCCTTCGCCATCCGGGCCGTG
>SKSR01000020.1 GCA_007122885.1 Gemmatimonadota bacterium | reverse complement strand
GCCCCGAGGGGCGGAAGAGGCCCTGCGGGATCGGAGTGGAGTGGTGACCACCGGGCTCTTTCTCGGTATGGCCGCAGAGGCCCTGGTGGCGGGAGAGGATGGTGTGCGCGAGTTGACGAGGGGAGAGCCGGCGTCGTGGCATTGAAGATCGCCCCGTCCATCCTTTCGGCGGACTTCGGTCGGCTGGCGGAGGAGGTCCAAGCCGCGGAGGAGGCAGGAGCCGACTGGATCCATGTGGATGTGATGGACGGGCACTTCGTCCCGAATATCACCTTGGGTGCCGCGATCACCGCCGCCGTCCGTCGGGCGACGGCGCTTCCGGTGGACGTGCATCTCATGGTCGAACGACCCGAGGACCACCTGGAGGCGTTTCGAGATGCCGGCGCCGACTGGATCTCGGTGCATTCGGAGGCGTGCCCCCACCTCCACCGTGTTCTGGAACGGATCAGGGAGCTGGGTGCCCGGCCGGGGGTGGCGTTGAATCCGGCCACCCCTCTCGGAGCGGTGGAGGAGGTGATCCCCCTAATGGATCTCCTCCTGGTGATGTCCGTGAATCCAGGCTTCGGGGGGCAGCGTTACATCGCCTCGTCCACGGCCAAGCTCGCACGGGCCCGGAAGCTTCTGGACGATGCCGGCGGGAGGGAGGTCGAGTTGGAGGTAGACGGGGGGATCGGCCCCGAGACGGCGCTGGAGGCATCCCGGGCGGGTGCCGGAGTCTTGGTAGCCGGCTCCTCGATCTTTCGGTCGCCCGAAGGGGTGTACGAAGCGTTGAAGGGACTGAGGGAAAATCTCGTGGAGCCGTCCGGCCACGGTTGATCGAGGAGGGTGTCATCTTGACCGAAGAAAGCCGGCTTCTGGACCCCTCGGCTCTCGAGCGCCTGCTGGACTGGGGGGGGCAAGATCTCGTGGGAAAGATGATCGATCTGTTCTCCGAGAACGCCCCCGGGAAAGTGAATCAGATCCGCCAAGGGGTCCATGAGGGGGATCTGCGGTTGGTGGAGAGGGGGGCGCACTCCCTCAAGTCCAGCTCGGGAAACGTGGGGGCCGAGCGTGTCAGGTCGTTGGCCCAGCGAATCGAAGCCTTGGCGGAGGCGGGAGAGGGAGAGGAGGTTCCCCACCTTCTGGAAGAACTCGACAAAACTCTCGCGCGCACGGTGCCCGCCCTGGCGGAACGAAAACTAGCTTCGGAGGAATGATGGCGAAGATCGCCCTGGTCGAGGACAACGCCGACAATCGGCTGCTCGTGCGGGCGCTCCTGGAGGACCGGTACCAAATCACCGAGTACGAGACGGGGGTCGCCGCCCTGGGAGGACTGGAGGCCGACCCGCCCGATCTGGTCCTCCTGGACATCTCTCTTCCGGAAATGGACGGCACCGAGGTGCTCCGAAGAATGAAGGAGGATTCCCGGCTCGAAGGCATTCCGGTCATTGCCCTTACCGCCCACGCCATGGCCGGCGACCGGGAAAAGTACCTCGCCGCCGGTTTCGATGAGTACCTGACGAAGCCCATCGTGGACGAGGAGGTGCTGATTGGGGCCATCCAGCGCTGGTTGGACGGAACGGCGTGACTCAGCACCCAGGAGAGGAGCCGGGACCTGCCGGCGAGCCGTCGATCCTCTCCTCCGACCCGGATCCACGTCCGGCCCGGGTCTGGATCTATGTCCTGCTGACCGCCGTCCTGGCGGCAGGAGCGGTGTGGGTCCACCGGGTGGAATGGTTCTCAGGGCCCACCGTCTATACGGTGCTGGAGTCGGTGGGGACGGCCCTCGCCTTCGTCATCGGAATCCTCGCCCTCGTCCGCTACTACTCGAAAAAGCGAAGCACCTACCTCTTCATAGGCACGGGCTTCCTCGGGGCCGGTTTCCTCGAGACGTACCACGTCCTGGTCACCAGCCCATGGATGGACGCGTCGCCCGAACTGACGGTCTGGACGTGGGTGGCGGCACGGGCCTTCCTCGCCCTCTTCCTCCTCATGAGCTGGGTGGCTTGGTACCAGGAGACCGGGGGAGGAGCCCAGAAGCCTTCCGGGGTCCCGGACGAACGGTCCGTCTACGTGACGGCGGCGTTCCTCACCGTGGTGATCTTCCTCTTCTTCACCGCCGCCCCGCTGGCCGATGCGTATCAACCCGGCGCGTTGATTTCCCGGCCTCCCGAGCTCATTCCGGCGTTCTTCTTTCTCCTGGCTCTGGTGGGCTACCTGACCAAGGGCCATTGGAGGAGCGACCCCTTCGAGCACTGGCTCGTCATCGCCCTGATCCTGAGCGTGGTCCTCCACGGCGGGGTCCTGTCCCTCTCCGGAGGGCTCTACGACGCACCGGCCGACCTTTCCCACCTACTCAAGCTCGGAAGCTACGGGTCGATCCTTTCCGGGCTCATGGCCAGCTTCTTCGTGACCCTCCGGAGGGAGGCTGCCGCTTCGGAGGCCGTACTGGACGCCAACCAGGCTTTGGCCCACGAGGTCCGGGTCCGCCGCAGGGCCGAGCACGTGCTCCAGGAGAGCGAGGAGCGCTTGCAGGATTTCCTGGACAACGCCCATGACCTGATCCAGAGCATCGATCCCGACGGGAAGATTCTGTACGCCAACAAGGCGTGGCGCCGGACCTTGGGCTACGGGGACGAGGAGCTGGAGGATCTGAACATCTTTCAGGTGATCCACCGGGACTCCAAGGATCGCTTCCGAGAGATGTTGGATCGGGTGTTCGACGGCCACACCTTCTCCGATTTCGAGGTCAAGCTCCTCGGGCGGGGCGGGACCGTGGTTCGTTGCTCGGGAAGCTTCAATGCCCGTTTCGAGAACGGTCGCCCCAGCTCCGCCCGAAGCATCCTCCGGGATGTCACCGAGGAGCGTCGGATCCAGGAGGAGCTCACCGTCTCCCAGGCGAATCTGGAGACCCTCTTCGAGAGCACCGGAGACGCCATCTGGTCCGTGGGTCCTTCCCACCGGCTGATCACCTTCAATACGGCATATGCGCTCACGGTGGAGGCCATCACCGGCCGAGAGCCGCAGGTGGGAGATCCCTTGTCCAAGGTCATACCGGAGCGTGACCGGGAGTGGTTCGCCGAATGCTATGATCGGGCCCTGGCCGGGAACCGATTTTCGGCCGTGTGGGGAGAACGGGTGGCGGAGGAGGAGCGGTCCTACGACCTCTACTTCAACCCGATCCAAAGTGGCTCCGGAGTCTCGGGCGTGGTCGTATTCAGCAAGGACATCACTCGCAGGCTACGAGTGGAGGAGGCTCTGCGGAGGGCGAAGCAGGAGGCCGAGGAGGGGAACCAGGCCAAGAGCCAGTTCATGGCCAACATGAGCCACGAGCTCCGAACCCCGCTCAACTCCGTGATCGGTTTCGCCAACATCCTCCTCAAGGACAAGGACGAACGGTTGGAGGCCAGCCAGCGGGAGTTCCTGGAGCGCATTCTGGCCAACGGCAAGCACCTCCTGGGCTTGATCAACGAGATCCTCGACCTCTCCAAGATCGAGGCGGGTCGCATGGAGGTGGATCTGGAGACCGTGAACCTTCCGGACCTTCTCCAGGAGACCATCTCCCAGCTCGAAGGTCAGGTCGCCGGGCGACCGGTGGAGCTCCGGATCGAGGTCCCATCCGATCTCGCGCCTGTGGAAACCGACCGGGTGAAGCTCAAGCAGGTGCTCATCAACCTGGTGGGCAACGCCCTGAAGTTTACCGAGGAGGGCCATGTGGCCCTCCGGGTGGAAGCCGACCCGGGCTCGAATATGCCCCGGGCGATCTCGGTGGAGGATACGGGGCCGGGCATTCCCGATGACCGGCTGGAGGCCATTTTCGACGCCTTTCAGCAAGTGGACGGAGGGACGGCCCGGCGTTTCGGTGGAACGGGCTTGGGACTCACGATCTCCCGGTCGCTCTGTCAGCTCCTCGGGTATCGTCTGACGGCCGCGAGCGAGGTCGGCCACGGGTCCACGTTCACGGTGGAGCTGGATCCGGGCGATCCCGAGGAGAGAGAAGGGCCGCGGCAGGAAGGAGAGCTCAGGCGGCTCGATCCTCCCGTGCCTCGAGGGGCGGACCTGATGGAGCTTCCGGCGAGGACGGGTATCGAGGGCCGGAAGATCCTGGTGGTGGATGATGAAGCCGACTCCCGCCGGCTACTGGAACATTACTTGGAGGAGGCCGGGTGCCAGGTCGTCACCGCCAAGGACGGTGTGGAGGGGCTCGAGGTGGCCCGACGGGAGCGCCCGGATCTGATCACGGTGGACCTCATGATGCCACGGATGAGCGGTTGGGACATGCTTCGGGCCGTTCGGGAAGAGGCTCCCCTCCGGAACATCCCCGTCGTCGTGGTGAGCATCGTGGCTCAGGAGGGTTCGGGGCGCGTCCTGGGGGCCGTGGACCTTTTGGACAAGCCGGTGGATCGGGATGAGTTCCTGGGCGTCCTCCGGAGGAACCTGGTGGGCGATGTGGGCCGGGTCCTGGTTGTGGAGGACGATCGAGACACTCGCCGCCTCCTGCGCCATTACCTTCAGGAGCTGGGCCTGGTGGTCTATGTAGCCGAAAACGGGGAACGGGCGCTCGAGCTGCTGCGTGGAATGGTTCCCGACCTGATCCTCCTGGACCTGCGCATGCCGGTCATGGACGGTCCGTCCCTGCTGGAGCGGCTTCGCTCGGAGCCGAGCTACGCCTCCGTTCCCGTGGTGGTCCTCACCGCGAAGGATCTTGACTCCGCGGAGGCTCGGGAAATTTCGGAGGAGGTGATGGAAGTGATCCCGAAGGTGGATCGAGTGGAGGACCGGCTAGCCACGGTCATCGATCGGATCTTCGGGACCGAGGAGCAGGAACCGGATCTCGAGACACCCCGCTGACCCGATCACCCTGAAGAGAGGAGTAGAGAAACCGTGACCCAACCCGCCCGCACGACCCATGTCCGTTGGACCGACGTTCCGCTGGAAGAGGTGGTGCCCGGGATCTCCCGGAAGCTCGTCACCGGAGACCGGATGATGATGGCACAGATCTTCCTCAAGGAGGGGGCAGTGGTTCCCACCCACTCCCACGAAAACGAGCAGTTCACGTACGTGGTGGAGGGAGCCCTGCACTTCTGGCTGGGGGAAGACGGAGAGGAGGAAGTGGTGGTCCGCGCCGGAGAGGTCCTCCACATCCCGTCGGGCTTGCCCCACCGGGCGCAAGCCCTGGAGGACACGGTGGATCTGGACGTGTTCTCTCCTCCCCGCCAGGACTGGCTGGACGGGACCGACGACTACCTCCGGAGCGGGTCCGGGTGAGGTGAGCGGCACGGCTCCCCAGGGTGGTGAAGGGGGCGGCCCGGGTCCGGAGGGCCGAAAGGACCCGCGGATCTTCCGTTACCGCTCCGAGCTCCCCCATCCGGCGGAGAAGGTGTTTCGTTGGCATTTGCGGCCCGGTGCACTGGAGCGACTGACTCCCCCGTGGGTTCAGGTCCGAGTGTTGGATCGGGAGGGGGGAATCTCCGACGGAGGGAGCGTGACCCTGCAGCTCCGCCGAGGGCCCCTGTCGTTTCGTTGGACCCTCCGGCACACCGCCTTCGAAGAGAACGTTCTCTTCCGTGACGAACAGGAGTCAGGTCCTTTCGCCCGATGGGTCCACGAGCACCGGTTCCAGGATCTGGGTGAGGGGCGGTCCGCGGTGGAGGATGTGGTGGAATGGCAGCCTCCGCTGGGCGGATTGGGGGAGCTTCTGGGGCCGGGTCCCGTGGAGCGGCAACTGGCTCGCCTCTTCGCGTTCCGGCACGCGCGCCTGGCCGAGGACCTGGAGCGGCATGGAGCTGCGGCCGGGGGACCCGTTCGGACCGTGGCCATCTCCGGAGCGAGTGGCTTCGTGGGAGGGAGCCTGGCGGCGTTTCTTTCCACCGGGGGATTCCGGGTCCGGCGTCTCGTCCGAGACGGGGCTGACTCGGACGAGGACCTGATCCCATGGAACCCTCGGCGGGGGGAGCTGGATATCCACCTGCTGGAGGGGGTGGATGCCGTGGTCCACCTGGCCGGTGAGCCCATCGCCGGTGTTCGCTGGACCGCGACGAAGAAAAGGGCCATCCGGGAGAGCCGGGTCCGAGGGACCACCCTGTTGGCCCGGGCGGTGGCCCGGATGGATCACCGGCCCCAAGCGTTCGTGTCGGCGTCCGGGGTGAATTACTACGGGGACAGGGGAAACGAGGTGCTCACCGAGGAGAGCCGCCCCGGTGAGGGGTTTCTGGCCGATGTCTGCCAAGCCTGGGAGGGGGCCACCGAACCGGCGGTGAAGGCGGGGGTGCGAACCGTTTCACTCCGGACCGGCATGGTGCTCGCGCCCTCTGGGGGAGCACTGGGCACCATGCTGCTCCCCTTCCAGCTGGGGTTGGGCGGTCGGCTCGGTTCGGGTCGGCAGTACGTGTCGTGGATCGACCGGGACGACCACCTGGCGTTGATTCTCCATTGCCTGCAGGAGTCGGAAGTCCACGGCCCGGTGAACGCCACCGCGCCCCACCCGGTTCCCAACGCCACCTTCACCGGAACCCTCGGACGGGTTCTCGGACGGCCCACGCTGGTTCCCGCTCCCGCCTTCGCTCTTCGGACCCTTCTGGGTGAGATGGGCGAGGAGCTCCTTCTTTCCAGCGTTCGGGCTATTCCTCGCAAGGCCCAGTCCACAGGCTTCCACTTTGCTCGCGAAGGTTTGGAGGAGGCCCTGCGGCACCAGCTCGGCCGGATCGAGGAGTGATGGACTCAGGGGAACCCGCCGGAGGCTACGGGGTGGCGGATCCGTTCGGCGCGGGTGGAATGCGGCCCGCGTATCCGGCATCGAGATCAGGACCGAGGAACCTCATCTTGGTAGCGTGGAAAGGAGTGAAAGAGTGGGAACTGGGAAGTCAGGTCGGGTGGATGCCCTCCGGCGGGCCGATCTCGCCTCCGATGCGTTGGAGCAGTTTCGCCGGTGGTTCCAGGAGGCCCAGGAGAAGAGCGGGCTGGTCCATCCCAACGCCGTGTGCCTCTCCACCGTCGATCCCGAAGGGTGGCCGGAGGGCCGGATCGTCCTTCTGAAGGGAGTGGACGCCGGAGGCTTCATCTTTTACACTAACTTCCGGTCCGCCAAGGCCCTGGCGCTGGATCGAACCCCCAGGGGAGCCCTCACATTCCACTGGGAGGCCCTCCGGCGCCAGGTCCGGGTTCGAGGGTCCGTGGAGACGGTGGATGACGCCACCGCCGACGCCTACTTCGAAAGTCGCCCGCGGGGGAGTCAGCTGGGGGCGTGGGCATCGGAGCAGAGCGAGCCGATCTCGGACCGGAAGGTGCTGGAGGATCGAGCGAGGGAGGTGGGAGAACGCTTCGCCGGCCAACCCGTGCCCCGTCCTCCGCACTGGGGGGGATACCGGGTCGTCCCCAGGAAGGTAGAGTTCTGGCAGGAGGGTCCGGACCGCCTCCACGACCGATTTCTCTACGCGGGCTCGCCGAAGGGCGGTTGGACGATCACGCGGCTCAGCCCATGACCGGGATGCTTTCCCCCGAGCCCGAGTCGATCGTGCCGTCCTCCGTTAGCTCGGGATACGGTTTCCCCGCGGCCTTGAGGCGTCGAGCCGCCTCCGGGTAGGCCCACTCGAAGAGCCGGGCCCGATACAGGTCCTCGGGGAGCCGCCGGGTACGGTAGTACCCTCGGCGCTCCCGTTGCCGGAAGGCTTCGTAGAGGAGCAGGGAAGTGGCCACGGAAACGTTGAGGGAGGAGACCATCCCCACCATGGGAATGGAGACGTGGCCGTCCACCCGTTCCCGGGCCGTCCGGTCCAGCCCCTTGAGCTCCTGACCCACGAGAACGGCCGTGGGGCGGGTCAGGTCCATTTCCCTGTAGTCCCACGCTTCCGGGCTCGGGTGGGCCGCCAGGACCTGGAAGCGGCGCTCCTGAAGGAACCCGATGGCCTCTTCCGCGGAGCCGTGGGTTCGAACGTCCACCCAACGGGCCGATCCCGCTGAGGTTTGGTGGGGTACGGAGATGCGACCCTCCATGGGCACTGCGTGGACCTCCAGAACGCCCACCGCGTCCGCGTTCCGGAGGATCGCCGAGAGGTTGTGGGGCTTATGGACCCGGTCCATGACGACGGTCAGGTCCCATTGCCGTCGGTCGAGGGTGCGTCGCAGCTTTCGGAAACGTTCGGGATTCATCTCTTTCCAGCCGTGGCGGTTCGCGCATGCTCTACCGGATATTGGCGGAAGCCACAATGGTGGTCCACTTCGCCTTCATCCTGTTCGTGATCTTCGGGGGTGCACTCGCGCGCTTTCGGGGCTGGCTCGCCTTGGCTCACCTGCCGGCTTTCGCCTGGGGCGTCCTGATCATGGTGTTCGGTTGGGTGTGCCCGCTGACCCCCCTGGAGAACCACTTCCGGGCCCAGGCGGGCCTGGAGGGTTACCACACCGGCTTCATCGAACATTACATCCTTGCGATCATCTACCCCGAGGGCCTCACCCGTACCCACCAGATCCTGCTGGGCTCGGCCCTCTTCGCTTTCAACGCCCTGGTATACGGGTGGCTCGTCCGCCGGTGGCTTTCCCAATCCGGGGGATCGGCTCCCCCGAGCCCGGGGGACGCCGGCGGGCGGCAGCGTGGCGGAGGCGCTTCGGTACGCGCCGAAGAGCAGAAGTGATTGACACGGAGGCCGGCCCAGCCCGAACGTGGAACGAGTGGGAGCCGTCTCCGGCTCTCGCACCACTCGGTACCGTTTCGGAGTCCGTGCCGTGGTCGCCGTCCTCGTGCTGTTGGTGCTCCTGGGCCTCCGCCTGCTGGCCGTGGCGTTCCTGGCCATGTTCATCATCCGGCCGGTCCGCGAGTGCCCGGCGTGCTTTCAGGAGACCCTTCCCATCCGAGTCTCCGCCCTGCGTCTCCTGGGGTCGTGGTTCGAGTGGAGGTGGTGCCCTCAGTGCCGTTGGCAGGGACCGGCGAGGAAGGTGGACCGGACGCCGGCCGGGAAACCGGGAGCGGCCCTCCCGGACCGCAGGCCCTCCCCCTGACCCTCACTTTCCCAGCAGCTTTCTCTGAGTCAGAGCCCCGGTCCAGGCTCCGTGGGAACGTCGTCGGGAGCCGGACGGAGGCCCTCCGGAAGCTCCTCCCGGATGAGCGTAAGGATGGCCGCCTGGGGGACCACCAGGTACTGCTCGTCGTCGAAGCTGATCTCCACGGCGGCCTTTCTGAAGAAAAGCGCAAAGTCTCCCACTTCGGCCTGCACCGGGAGGTAGCGGGGCTCTCCGGCGGTGATGCGCCATGGCTCGTCGTCCAGCTCGGTGGGAGCCGAAACGGGGGTCCCTGGACCCGTTGCCACGACCTTCCCTCCCTGGACCGCCTGGTTGTCCACCGCGGTCTTCGGTAGGTACAGCCCAACCTTGCTCCGATCCTCTCCCTCCTCCGGAGAGATGAGGACCCGGTCCCCAACCACGATCAACCGCTTTCTCGGAGAACTCATTACATCCTTCGGCTTGGGATCGGCCCGTCGGCGTCTCCGCCGGGATCCGTCCTCGTTCGGTAACAGGGTTCTACACCGGACGGCCTGAAGTTGGACCGACAGGGCGGAAAGCTCAAGCGCGCAGGGTCTCCCCGACGGGAGGACGCACCTGGAATCTGGCACGGCTCTCGCATAGCGACAGCCGTGCAAGGCCCGACAGACCAGCGGCGTGTCCGCGTTCATCTCTTTCCCTCGGCTCGGAGCACTTCCCATGGAAAATCCAACGATCAACCCCGCCAGTCGCTCTCAGGTGTTGACGGTCCTCCACCGGGCGTTTCTCAGGGTGGCTCCCGGTGTGGACCTGGACAGGCTCGACCCGGAGGCGGACCTGGTGGAACAGACGGGACTCCAGGAGCTGGAGCTGGACCGGATCCTGGCGGTTCTGGAGGACGAGCTGGGGGCGTACCTGACCAGCTCGCAGGTGGAAACCCTCTCCACGTTGGACCGGGTGGTGGACGTTCTTTCGGCCCAGGTCGAGGAGGAGGTGTGACGGGGGCTTCCTAGGTGCGCGAGTCGGCGTGGTCCGGACCGCACGGGTGTGGCCGGGGCTCCACATGGCGCTCGACGGGCCAGCACCTCGGACCGCGCTCAGGCCGGAGCGGATTCCGGAGTCAGCGGAGGTGCCAGTGGGACATACGTACGCGGCTCGTCACGGTCAGCACGATGGTATCGCCCTGGCCAGGATAGACCGTCTCGGACACGTAGGTCTCCCGGGATCCGATGGGGCTCACCAGGAGCCGGAAGCCTCCCGGAAACTGGGCCCGATGCCTGGGGAGCTCGAAGGTCTCGGTCCCCAGTCCTGAAACCATGCCCACCCTCTGGCGGAGTCCGTCCGGCATAAGGTAGACGACGACCTCGTTGAAGTTCTGGTTCCGTACTTCGAGGCGGGTTTCCTCCGGGCGGCTGTCCGCCCGAGGCCAGACCCGGTCCCCGACGGGCCAGCAGGCCACCGTCAGGGATAGAAGGACCCCGAGCACCAGGCCCCCCGTCCAACGTCTCGTCGCCATGGCAGTCGGTCCAGGTACGCTCCGGATCCGGGCGCGCACCATGGTTGGGTGGTGAGAGGGCGGTCCCGCCCGCAGCCATGGACCGGCGGTCATTCCGTGGGCCGGTCGGGTGCGGTGCGGCCCCAGCACCTTCCAAAGATACTCGGTCGTGCGGCCGGACCCCAGTCAGCGCTCCCGGGGCGGACCGAACACCATGCGCGTATAAGAAGGTACCGATCGTCCAAAGTGCAACCGTCGTGCCACCTTTCGACGCACCCCGCGACCGCTCCGCTTGTCCCCCCAGCGCCAGAGAGCCAAGTTGGACGGATCCAGCGCCGGGGTGGCGAAACCGGTAAACGCAGGGGACTTAAAATCCCCCGGGCGTATGCCCTTGCGGGTTCGAGTCCCGCCCCCGGCATCGTGTTGTTTATGAATGATTTGGCCCCTTTCGGGCGTGTCCCGAAAGGGGTAGCAATGGGCGGACCGTGGCGCGTGCGCTCATAGTCGCGTCGGCCTCCCTTGGGTCCGCGAGCAGTCGTCTCGCTGGCGACTGCGACGTCTTGAGGAGAGAGTGCCCGATTCTTGGCGAGGCCTCAAACGTGGCAAGGAGAGAGTGTCAAGGAACACGGGTTTTTGGGAGGTTGGGGGACGCGAACATTTACGACCCCTCCTTCGCGGGGGGCGACACCGTCGAACAGGTCCCGGGTCATGGGATCCATCGGTTTCAATCCACGCCCCCCTCGCGGGGGGCGACCTGGCCGTGCCCCACCGCTCTGTCCATCCGGACGGGTTTCAATCCACGCCCCCCTCGCGGGGGG
>SKSR01000032.1 GCA_007122885.1 Gemmatimonadota bacterium | reverse complement strand
GCTGGATCCCGACGTGAAGGAGGGCGACACCGTTCTCTACGGGAAGTACAGCGGGACAGAGGTGACCGTGGAGGGGGAAGACTACCTGATCCTCCGCGAGTCCGACATCCTCGCCGTGATCAAGAGCTGAACCTCGCGCCGACTCCCCCATGGGGAGGCGGCGTTCGTGCCTTTCGGAAGGATACTGGATCACTCGACTGAAGGAGAACGACCATGGCAGCAAAGGACCTGAAGTTCGACACCGAGGCCCGGGCCAAGCTCAAGTCCGGCGTGGACAAGCTGAGCCAGGCCGTGAAGGTGACCCTGGGCCCCAAGGGCCGGAACGTGGTTCTGGACCGGAAGTTCGGGGCCCCCACCGTGACCAAGGATGGCGTCACCGTGGCCAAGGAGGTGGAGCTGGAAGATCCCATCGAGAACATGGGAGCCCAGATGGTGAAGGAGGTGGCCACCAAGACCTCGGATATCGCCGGGGACGGGACGACCACGGCCACCGTGCTCGCGCAGGCCATCTTCGCGGAAGGGCTCAAGAATGTGACGGCGGGCTCGGATCCCATGGCCATCAAGCGGGGGATCGACAAGGCGACCGTGGCGGCCGTCGAGCAGCTCCGTGAGCTTTCCGTGGAGACCAAGGGCAAGAAGGAGATCGCCCAGATCGGAACCATCTCGGCCAACAACGACGAGGAGATCGGAAACCTCATCGCCGAGGCCATGGAGAAGGTGGGGAAGGACGGCGTCATCACGGTGGAGGAGGCCAAGGGTCTCGAGACCACCCTGGACACCGTGGAGGGGATGCAGTTCGACCGGGGCTACCTCTCCCCCTACTTCGTCACCAACCCGGAGCGGATGGAGGTCGTGCTCGAGGATGCCATGATCCTCATCCACGACAAGAAGATCTCGAACATGAAGGACCTCCTCCCGATCCTGGAGAAGGTGGCCCAGAGCGGCAAGCCGCTCCTCATTATCGCCGAGGAAGTGGAAGGGGAGGCCCTGGCCACGCTGGTGGTGAACAAGCTTCGGGGGACGCTGAACGTCTGCGCCGTGAAGGCTCCGGGCTTCGGCGACCGTCGTAAGCAGATGCTCCAGGACATCGCCACCCTCACCGGCGGCCAGGTCATCTCCGAGGAGGTGGGCTTCAAGCTCGAGAACGCGGTGGTGAGCGACCTGGGTGAGGCCAAGCGGGTGGTCGTCGACAAGGACAACACGACGATCGTCGACGGAGCCGGCGAGGCCGATAAGATCCAGGGCCGGATCGAGGAGATCCGCAACGCCATCGAGAGCTCCACCTCGGACTACGACCGGGAGAAGCTCCAGGAGCGGCTGGCCAAGCTGGCCGGCGGCGTGGCCGTGATCAACGTGGGTGCGGCCACCGAGACGGCCATGAAGGAGAAGAAGGCCAGGGTGGAGGACGCCCTGCACGCCACCCGGGCCGCAGTCGAGGAGGGCATCGTGCCCGGAGGTGGCGTGGCTCTGCTCCGCGCTCAGGCCGGCCTGGAGAACTTCAAGGTCGAGCGGCAGGAGGAGCAGATCGGCGTGGACATCCTCCGTCGGGCTCTGGAGTTCCCCCTCCGCCAGATCGCGCACAACTCCGGAGCGGAGGGTTCCATCGTGGTCTCCAAGGTCCGGGAGGCCAAGGGCAAGAACCACGGCTACAACGCTCTTACGGGCGAGTATGAGGACCTGGTGAAGGCGGGAGTCATCGATCCGACCAAGGTGGTCCGGATCGCTCTGGAGAACTCTTCGTCCATCTCGGGCCTCCTGCTGACCACCGAGGCCGTCATCGTCGAGCAGCCCGAGGAAGAGGGCGAAGGCGGCGGTGGTGGTGGTGGAATGGGCGGTATGGGTGGCATGGGCGGAATGGGCGGTATGGGCGGTATGTACTGAGCCCCCGACCACCCAAAGCCGACCGGGTCCGGAGCCTCAACGAGTCCGGGCCCGGCGCCCCGGCCCGCCTTCCGATCTTCGGAGGGCGGGCCGGTGGCATTTATGGCCTCCGTTGACCCTTCCGGCGGGAGGGTATTAACGTCGGGCGCCTTCCCGGCCCATGGTGGGCCCGGGACTTCATCGGACTCCCGCAGACCACGGTCTCTCTCAGGTTCATGAACGCAGATCCCATTGAAGTGACGCTCCCGGACGGGACGGTCCTGGAGGTTCCCCGGGGCTCCAACGTCGGAGATGTGGCGGAGCGCATCGGCCCGGGGCTGGCCAAGGCCGCGCTGGCCGGGGTGGTGAACGGAGAAACGGTGGATCTGGACCGGCCGCTGGATGAGAGCTGCAGCCTCCGGATCCTCACGAAGAAGGACTCGGAGGCGTTGACCCTTCTGAGGCATTCGGCGGCCCACGTGCTGGCGACCGCGGTCCGCGAGCTGGACCCCTCCGCCCGGATCGGGTTCGGTCCTCCCATCGAGGAGGGTTTCTACTACGACTTCGGGGTGGAGAAGCCCTTCACCCCGGAGGACCTGGAAGCCATCGAAGAGCGGATGCAGGAGGTGGCGGCGGCGGACTACCCCTTCGAGCGGCAGGTGGTCTCGAAGGAGGAGGCCCGAGAGCTGTTCAGCGATGACCCCCTGAAGCTGGAGCGGCTGGAGGAGTTCGAGGACGACGAGGTGATTTCGGTGTACCGGGACGGTCCGTTCCTGGATCTCTGCCGAGGTCCCCACGTCCCGTCCACCGGAGATGTGAAGCACTTCAAGCTCCTGTCGGCCGCAGGGGCCTACTGGAGGGGGGATGAGCGGCGTGAGATGCTCCAGCGGATCTACGGGACGGCCTTCTTCTCGGAAAAGGAGCTGGCGGAGCACCTGGAGCGGCTGGAGGAGGCCCGGCGCCGGGACCACCGAACCCTGGGGCGGGAGCTGGATCTCTTCACGGTGGATGCGCGGGTGGGGCCCGGCTTCGTTCTGTGGCGACCGCACGGGGCCGTGATCCGTCGCGAGATCGAGCGCTTCGAGGAAGATCTCATCCTGAAGCACGGCTACGAGATCGTCTACACTCCCCACGTGATGAGCGAGAGGATC
>SKSR01000184.1 GCA_007122885.1 Gemmatimonadota bacterium | reverse complement strand
TCCCTTCGTGCTCTACGAGGCATCCACGGAAGTCGGCGCCAACATCCGGGGCTGGGGTCATGTGGAGCTCTTCTCCCCCTGGAGCATGAACGTCTCTCCCAGGATGCGGAGGCACCTGGCTTCCGACTTCCTCTCGGAGCAGGAAGAGGAGTGCCCGACGGGAAACGAGTTCGTGGACCGTCTCCTGCGGCCTCTTTCCCTGCTTCCCGCCCTCCGGGAAGGCATCCGGTACGATGCCGAAGTGGTGGCGGTGAGCCGGGAGGGGCTTCTCAAGCACCACGAGATCGGTACGAGCCGTCGGAAAGAGCGCCCCTTCCGGATCCTCCTCCGGGACCGGGGCGGGCGGGAGTGGACGGAACGGGCCTCCGCCGTCCTGGATTGCACGGGTACATGGAGACACCCGAACGCCCTGGGCGACGGTGGCATTCCGGCTCCGGGGGAGCGGGCCTTGGACGAGCGGATCCGGAGGACCATTCCCGACCTGGCCCGCGAGAGGGAGCAGTGGGAGGGTCGGAGGGTTCTCCTGGTGGGGGGTGGCCATTCGGCCCAGACTGCCGTCCGGGACCTGGCCGACCTGGCCACGGGCGGCCGGGGCGCCCGGGTACTGTGGGCCGTGCGGAGCGAAGCGCCCGACTGGGGGGCGGTTCCGGACGATCCGCTTCCCCGCCGGGGGGCCCTGACCGGGACGGCGGAGGAGCTGGCCCGGGGGAACTCCCGGGCAGTGGAGCCCCGGCTGGGCAGCGTCGTGGATTCGCTGGAGCCCGTGAACGGACGGACGAGGGTTCAGCTCCGCCGGGAGGACGGGAGCACGGAGAAGGTGGAGGTGGACCGCATCCTCTCACTCACCGGCTCGGTGGGGGACCACGGGATCTACCGGCAGCTCCAGGTGCACGAATGTTACGCCACCTCCGGGCCCATGAGCCTGGCGGCCGCCCTGTTGGGCGCCCAAGCCGAGGGTGCGGATTGCCTCGCCCAGGAGAGCCACGGCCCCGACACCTTGCTCAACCCGGAGCCCGGTTTCTTCATCCTGGGTCAGAAATCGTACGGCCGGAACAACACCTTTCTGCTCCGGGTGGGTTGGAGCCAGGTGGACGAAGCCTTCCAGTCGTTGGACGGCTTTCTCCGGAAAGGCGCTCAGGGGTAGTCGAACCGCTCGCTTCTGACCTCGAAGCGCTGGGTGGGAAGGCCCAGCAGGCGGGCCATAAGCCGTCGGATGCCCCGCCCCAGGGCGCCTCCGACTCCGCCGCCTTCCTCCGCGGCAGGACCGAGCTCCCCCCTCAGCCACCGGCTCAATTCCTCCAGGTCCGAAGCGGAGAGCGTTTCGACCGTCACCCTGGCCAGGTAGTAGTACCGGCCGGTCCGGGACGGCCCCAAGGGCACCCGGATCGCCTCCTCCAGGAGTCGGGTGGCCTCCGTAAGATCCGGGACCACCTCCCTGAGCAAGGAGGAGCCACCGCCATCGGCCCCGCTCTCCAACTCCACCCGGTACTCCTCGCTCAACGGCTCCAGGACCAGCGTCCCCCGCCACCCGGACTGGGCTTCCAGGGCGTCCACGAAGCCGTCCCTCCAGAGCTCCACCGTGAGCGCGATCCGGACCGGGAGACCCGACTCCAGGGGGCCGGCGAATCCCCCCTCCTCCACCAGGTCGCCCAGTCGGACCTGAACCCCACCTCCTTCCTCTACCTCCAACTGGACGGGGGAGTCCTGGGCCAAGCTGGGGACCGGGGCTGCCACGGCCGCGGCCAGGGCCAGGAGGAGGGCCGGTACACACTGAGCTCGCGCCACGATCAGAGTCGCTGGTGGATCCTCAGGAAAAAGTTGATCCCTCTGTCCCGCTCCGTGACGGGGTATGCCCAGTAGAGGCCCACCGGCCCCAGGAAGAGGCCCAAGCCGGCGTCCACCAGGGTGGGGGTGTGGAAGCGGGGTAGGGTCCCGTTCTCTGGCCCGTTCAGGGCCCAGCCCCGACCCGCGTTGGCGAAGAGCGCCCAACGGGGCCGGAAATCCAGGAAGGGCGACCAGTCCCATTCCTCGGGGTGGTCCGCCCAGTCGTCGGGAAGCGGGTTCCACCGTTCCCCTACGTTCCGTTGGAGCTCGGCCTGGAGGAGGGCCACCCGGTCGCAGCCGTACGCCGGAAACACCTCCGCGGTGGAGCCATCGGCTCCCGCCGGCCGAAGGACAGCGGCCCGGGCCCCGCAGTCTCCCTGGAAGCGTCGGTGGCCCGGGACCGAGCCTTCCCCTCCCAGCGCCCGTTGAAGCTGCGGGGGAAGGGGGGAGTCGGAGAGGGCCCCGGCACCCCAGGCTCGGAGGGAGAGACGCGAGCTGGGGCCTATCCGAAGGTACCGGCGCAGATCCACCGAGCTCCAGGTCAGGCTCGTTTGGACGGGGGACGCTCGTCTCCGCTCGGTCCCTTCCTCGTCCTCGAGGGCCTTCAGGCCCAGGTCTCCTCCCACCCCCCGCCGGAGCTCCACGTCCACCAGCCAGCCGTCCGACGGGAGGACGGGGTCGTTTCGGGTGTCCAGGATGAGGGAGGTGGCCACCGAACGGAGGTCCCCTCGGGCCACCGCCGGTTGGGGCCTCCAACCCTCCTCGTCGTCTCCGAGAGTCCAGGGGCTTCGGACGGGAACGGACCGATGGCGGTCCTCCCGGAACTCGGTCCTGAGGGTCAGCGGAACCTCGCCAGGCGTGTACCGGAGGTATGCCGACCAGCCTTCCCTCTCGTAATAGTCTCGGAAATCGCGCCTAAGGAGGAAGGTGGACAGGGACGCCTCGGTGTTGGACAGACCCGACTTCTCGATGGGAAGCACCTCGGAATGCAAGGTGGCCCCCAGGGCCAGCTCGTCGCGGCCTCCCATGGCCTGTTCCACCCGAAAGCGGAACCCGAGCTCCTCACTGTCGGGGGACAGGCCGGAAGTGGAGCGCCAGATCCCGAAGGCCTCCAACAGGAGGGGATTCGTCCCCGCGGTCTCGAAGAGGGGGCCGAAGAGGACGGGAAGGCCTTCCACTCGCGAGTAGTTGGAGGCGGCTCGGAGGGTGAAGCGGGCCGAACCGTAGGGGACGTCGGTGGAGAATAGGGCCGGAGGCTCCGGCGTCTCGGCTCGGTAGGCCAACTCGTCCCCCCGGCGGGTGTAGGGGAGGGACGGGCGGTAGACCGTGAGCTCGCCCCCGGCCCGGGCGTGCTCCAGCCCTTGGATCCGGCCACCCGTGACGACGATGTCGCCGGTAATCTCGCTTCCGGGCTCCAGAATCAGGTTCCCGTTCAAAACGACCAATCGTCCGTCCACCCGACCGCCCACCTGGTAGGGTCCGCCGATTGCGCCCACGTTTCCTGAAACGGAGGTCCCCTCGGGCACCCGGCTTCGGCCGGAGACGATGATTGTTCCCGGATCGTTCAGGAAGGCCAGAATCTCTTCGGCTCGTTCCCGGGTGAGATCGTCCCGGACCTCCGGATCGGGCTCCTGGCCCTCCAGGGGGACGGCCAGGACCAGCAGGATCGAGAGGACGGTGGGAAGAGCACGTCTCATCACTGCACCTCCATGAGAGGTGGAAAGTTCGCCGACGCACGAAGCCCCGGATTGTCGGGCGGACCGTTGAAGGAAGGGATCCGGGGCGCGGGGGGTGCCGGCCCGGGCACCGCACCGGCCCGTTCCGTTCATTCCCGGATCCCGAGCCTTTTCATCCGGCGGTAGAGGTTCCCGCGGTCCGTTCGCAGCTCCCGGGCCGCCGCCGCTACGTTCCCGTCGCTCCGGGCCAGGGCTCCCAGGATCAGTTGCCTTTCGTACGCCTGGAGTCGGTCGGCCAGGGACCCGTCGCGCAGAGAAGGGTCGTCGACGCCCTCCGAGCTCGCCCCGCCCTTCGGAAGTACCCCGGCCACCTCTTCGTCGCCGGCTTCCCTGCCCGGAAAGAGGATCGCCAGGCGCTCCAGAACGTTCAAGAGCTCCCGCACGTTCCCGGGCCATGGATACCTCATGAGGGTATCCATGGCCGTCCCGTTGAGAACGGGGGGCGACAGGCCCTGCTTCGTCCGCAGTCGCCCAGAGAGATGTTCCACCAGCAACGGAAGGTCGTCGGGTCTCTCCCGCAGGGGTGGCAGTTGGATGGGAACCACCTCCAGGCGGAAGAGAAGGTCCTCCCGGAATCGGCCTCTCGCCACCTCTTTTCGCAGATCCCGGTTCGTGGCCGCGATGACCCGGACATCCACCTCCACCGACTCGCTGCCCCCGACCCGCTGAACGACGCCTGTCTCCAGCGCCCTCAGGAGCTTCGCCTGAGCCTCCTTTCCCAGGTCGGCCACCTCGTCGAGGAAGAGTGTTCCGCCGTGGGCCAGCTCGAAGCGCCCTCTCCGACGCTCCGTCGCTCCGGTGAAGGCCCCCCTCTCGTGGCCGAACATTTCGCTCTCCACCAGGTCCCGGGGAATGGCCGCCGAGTTCACCCTGAGGAAGGGGCCCCCCCGTCGCTGGGAAAGTCCATGGATGGCGGTAGCGACCAGCTCCTTTCCCGTCCCGCTCTCCCCGACGATCAAGGTACGGGCGTCCGTGGGGGCCACCTTCCTCACCCGGTCCCGGACCTCCTCTATAGCCCGGCTTTCACCCACGAGCTCCTGGCCGGGGCCGAGCTCCTCCTGGAGGGCTCGGGCCAGATCCCGGGCTCGGCTCACCTCCAGTGCGCCACGGACGGTGAGGACCACGGCTTCCGGGGTGAGGGGTTTCTCGATGAAGTGGAAGGCTCCCTTTCGGGTGGCTTCCACGGCGTGGGAGAGCCGAGCCTCGCCGCTCATCATGATCACCGGGACCCCCGGCGCTCGCTCGCCCAGAGGACCCAGGGCCTCCAGACCGCTCATGCCCGGGAGGACCATGTCCAGCAGGATGACCTCGGGGGAGCGCTCGTCCACCGCCTCGAGAGCCTCTTCGGCCCTGTGGGCCTCCCGAACGGAATAGCCTTCCTCCTCCAGGATCGCCCGGAGCATCCGACGGACGTTGCCTTCGTCGTCCACCACGAGAACCGTCATCCTGTCGCGCCCTCGCCTTCGGAGTCGGTGGTGCCCGAAGCCCGAAGGTCTGCCAGGGCCGGAAGGTGTACCGAGAACTCCGCTCCCCCTTCGGGAGCGTTACGGGCTTCGACCCGTCCTCCGTGCTCCTCCACGGTCCGACGAACGAGGGCCAGGCCCAGCCCGGTCCCCCGTCGCTTGGTTGTGAAATCGGGCTCCCAGATCCGGTGGAGGACCTCTTCCGGAATTCCTGGGCCCCTGTCCCGGACCCGAATGCGGACCTCCCCGTCCCCTTCCTCCAGGCGGATGACCACGGGAGGAGGGCCGTTCTGGTCCATCTCCTCGGATGCCTCGAGCGCGTTCGAAACCAGGTTCCGAAAGACCCGTGCGAGTGCTTCGGCGTGGCCTTCGGTCATGGCCTCGCCCACGCCATCTCCCGTCGACCATGTGACGAGCTCGGGCCCGAAGGTGCGAGCCGCTCCGGCCAGCAGCTCCCGGAGGTCCACCGGAGCTGGGGGGCCCTCCGGCGGACTTCCGAAGTTGCTCAGGGAGCGGGCCAGATCGTCGAGCCGGTCGATTTCCTCCAGGAGGATTTCCGCGGCCTCCCCGTTGGCTCGGGCCCCCGAGCCGTCGGCCATCCGCGTGGCCGCCATTTTCATGGGCCCCAACGGATTCTTGAGCTCGTGGGCCATCCTCCGGGCCGTCTCGGTCCAGCTCCTCATGCGGATTCGTTCCTCCTCGGCCCGCCGGGCCTTCAGTAGCTCCCGCTCCATTTCCCGGAAGGCCGATCGGAGTCGAGCGAATTCACCGAACCCGGATTCTTCTTCTCGTTCGGGGATGGGCTCACCCCTTCCCACCCGGCCGGCCCAGGCCACCAATTCCTCGAGAGGTGCCGAGAACTGCCGAGCCAGCAGACGTGCCGCCAGGAGAGCCAGCCCGGCCGCCAGCACGATGAGGCCCAGGGCCAGAGCCGGGAGAAGATCCAGGAGGCGAGCGGCCGTGAACGCGTAGAGCCTGGAGAGGCGAACGGATTCGGACAGGGCTTCTCGGTGTCGCTCCGCCGATGCCGTCAGGACCGGATCGCCCTGGGCGCGAGCGAGGGCCGCCAGCTCTTCTCCCGAACGGGCCACCGCGTCCCATGGACCGGCGGTACCTCCCGCTCGGACCACCTCCTGAACGGCCACCGTTCCACCCAATCCCAGGAGTCCGATGGGAATCAGAGCCACGAGAAGGAGCGTCAGGAAGAGCCTGCTCTGAAAGCTTCGCATGGGACCTTCCGTCTGGCTGTTCGAGCGGAACTGCAAGGGGGACCGAGAGAACTGTGGCCCCTCGTTTCGGGTATGACGAGAACGACCCTCCGGATCTCTTGGGTTTCCAGGGCCCGGTGGCGGTGGATGAACCCTCCGCCGCGGACCCTCGACCTGGAAACCGGAGCGCACGATTCCTCTCTGTGGCCCCGGCGCCGTCGGGGATCCACCCATGCTCGGGAGGGCTGACGGATGATCCTACCCCAGATTCGAGCTACGTTCGACGATCGCTACGGCCGGATCCTTGCGGACCTCATCGGTCGCAACGATCCGGAGCTGCGTAAATCCGCCCACCACCGGTTGGAGGAAGAAGGCCTGGACGCCCTGCTGGACGATCCGAGGACCCTCAACGCCGTCCTGGCCGAGGAGCGAGTCCAACTGCCCCCGGCGGTGATCTTTTACGTGCTGGTCCGGCAAGCCTTGCTCGAGGGAGGGGTGGACGATCGGACGACGGCCGACTATGTGGCGTCCCTGATCCTCTCTTTCGGGCACGGAAAGCGGGCGTACCGGGTCTCGACGTCGGCGAAGGAGGAGTACTACTACCTAGTGGACCTGGTTCAGGGGATGGGGGAGGCGGACGGTCGGGAAGCCTTCCTGCTCCGTTCACACCTGGGCAACTTCTCACTCTGGCTTACCGGTCTCTTCCCGGACTACCTGGAGTCCCGGGTCCGTAGGAGGGGGGCCCCGGGAATCCGCTACTACGAGCAAATGGGGTCGAGCGGCTACAGGATGGCGTCCGCGAGTCCGGAAGCCGAGCGTCTGGGGGTGGAGGAGCTACTTCGGGAGGTGGCCGTAGGCTTCGGAGAGGTGAGGCGGGCGCTCAACCGATTGTCCGACCGACACTTGTGGAAGTCGGGTTCCGATCCCGTGGGGCGGCTCCTCCGCGAGGTGGGTGGGAGCGGCCCCAGCCGCTCCTGAGCTCGGCTACGCTCCGGCGCTCGACCTGAAGCGGGCATCGAAGCAGCGCCGGCCGGGTCACCCGCTTCCGACGCCGGAAGCGGGCCCGTTGTGGCGCGGGTCGCCTGTTCGTACGCGGCAGGGTCATACCGGCGCTTTTCTCAGGCAATGGGGGCAATAACGCCATTCCTCCCGGAGCTTCTCCCCGCAGGTGCAGGATCGCCCGCGGGGCAAGCCGCATCCGGGACAGCCACGGGCCCGGGAGGGGAGTGGGAAGGAGCATTCACGACAGGAAAAGGGAGTCGAGGGATCCCGGTGGAGGACGCGGGCCACCTCATGTTCGTCGGTGACCCCCTCGGCCACCTTTCGACGGGCGTCCTGGGATAGGGAGACCATCCCGCCTTCTTCCGCCCGACGGCGAAGCGTGGGGGCCGACGCCTCCCTGAGGACCTCCTCTCGGAGGGGGTCGGACATGGTAAGCACCTGGAAGACTCCGGTTCGTCCCCGGTACCCCCCAATACACATGGGGCACGCCCCCTCCCGCCCGAAGCACTTGGAGCACGTCCTCCGGACCAGCCGCTGTGCCACCACTCCGCTGAGCCCGCCGGCCACCAGGTGCGGCGGTACGCCCATGTTCAAGAGCCGGGTCAGGGCCCCCGGGGCGTCGATGGTATGGATCGTGGAAAGGACCAAGTGTCCGGTCACGGCGGCGGCCATGGCGATTTCCGCCGTTTCCCGGTCCCGGATCTCGCCCACCATGATCACGTCCGGGTCCTGCCGGAGGACCGAGCGTAGGGCCGACGGAAAGGTGAGGCCCGCCCGGGGACGGACTTGGACCTGGGACGCGCCGTGAAGCCTGTACTCCACCGGATCTTCCAGGGTGACCACGTTCAGCCGTTCCCGGTCAACCTCCCCCAGAGCCCCGAAGAGGGTGCTGCTCTTGCCGCTTCCGGTGGGGCCTGCGGCCAGGATCACCCCTTGTCCGGTCCGGATCAGGTTGCGGAGTCGAGCCAGGGGCTCGTGTTCGAAGCCCAGGTCCTCCAGGTTGGCCGGGGCCTGCTCCGGATCCAGGATCCGAACGACTCCTTTTTCCCCTCCCTCCACAGGCAAGGTCGAGACCCGGAGCCGGAGCGTTCGTCCGCCTGCCTCGAAGGGGAATCCCCCGTCCTGCGGCCGGCGCTTCACCGAGATGTCGAGGCCCGCCAGTACCTTGAGCCTGGAGAGAACCGCGTCGTGGGCGGATCCGGGGAGGGAGGACATGGTTCGTAGCACGCCGTCGACTCGCACCCGGATCACGAGCCCGTCGGCTCGACGCTCCAGATGGACGTCGCTGGCCCCCTCCTCCACCGAGTCCCTCAGGAGCCTGTCCAGGAGTCGGGGAGCCGGCGCTTGCCCGGGGTCGGGCCCCCCTGGGCCGTCGTCGGCACCCTCGCTTCTCGGGTGCGGTGCCGGCCGGAGCTCCTGGGCCAGCTCCCGGAGCTCCACCCCGTACACGGATCGGATTCCGTCACGGATGGCTCTGCGGCTGGCCACGACGGCTTCCACCCGACGGCCGGAACGGAACTCCACCTCTTCCAGCGTGCTCAGGTCCAACGGGTCCGCCATGGCCAGCTTCAGAGTCTTTCTCCCCCGTTCCAACGGGAGGACTTCCCGCTCCTTGGCCAGCGTGGAGGAAAGGACCCGAGTGGCCTCTTCGTCCGGGGCCAGGGGGGGATCTCCGTAGGGGAGAGCCAGCTGCCTGCTCAGGGCTCGGGCCAGGTCCTCCCCGTCGATGACCCCGCGCCGCAGGAGGGTCTCCCCCAGACGGACGCCCGTGGCCCGCTGCTCCGCCAGGGCCGCATCCAGCTCTCGTTCCGAGAGACGGGCCTCCTCCAGGAGGAGGCTTCCCAGGATCTTCGCACGTTGGGACACGGCCACAGGGTGCCACCCGGTCCGGGGCCCTGCCATGGCCGCGAGGGCGGCTCAGCCCGGGTCCAGGAGCCGGAGCAGGGTCGGAGCCACGTGGAGAAGGGATGCCAGGTCGCGGGCGAGCACCGCCGCTTCCGGGCCCACGGCCATCCCCAAAGCCGGATTGCGGGTGTGGCCCCGCCCCACCTCCTCTACGTTGCCATGATCGCTGGTCACCAGGAGCGTGGTGCCGGGGGCCAGATCCTCCACGACGCCACCGAGGAAACGATCGACCCGCTCCAGGGCCTGAACCGCACCCCCGTGTCCGCCCCGGTGTCCGGCCCAATCGGTGGCGTAATGGGCGTACAGGGTCAGCTGGGCCGTCCGGGCCAATCGGGCCAGGTTCCGGCCCGCCTCCTCCGGGCTCACCTCCGGGACGTCTCCCCGCGCCCCCTCCTGGCGCCACCGGGTGTTCACGATCTCGCTGGCCACGGCATCCCCGCGAGCCAGGGCGTCTCCGTGGTGCACCAATGCCCCGGCGGCGTGCGCGGCCAGCGGCGGAGCTGCCAGGAACCGGGATCGGGTCCGTTCCACGTATCCTTCCGGATAAGCGTTCGCGAAGCGAACCCGTATTCCCCGACGGCCCGCCGTCACCAGCAGGTTCTCTTCCGCCAGGAGAGGGCGTATCCGGACCGGTGGCCAGGGGCCGAAGTGCCTTCCGAAGATCCGAGCTGCGTTGCGGCCGGTCAGGAGGGAGATCTGGCCGGTTCCGCTCTGGGGGGTGCCTTCGGTGTCCAGGCAGGCGTCCAGCGGAAAGGCCACTCCTTCCGGGCCCTGGACAAGGGGGGAGTCGGTGTGGGGCAACCCTCCACCGAGCACGCGGTGGAGCACCGGCAGCCGGGCGGCGAAGAAGGGGTTTCGATCCGGGTCCCGGGGCCCGATTCCTACTCCGTCCAGGAATACGAAGAGGACGGCCTTCACCGTAGGTCCAGGGCTTCCTTCACCTGGCCGGGACGGAGTCCCCGGATCAGGATCATCTTGGAACGGGCCCGATGTCCGTGGGCGATTTCCACCTGGGACGCCGGAATGCCCAGGGCCTTGGACAGGATCCGACGGAGCTCCCGGTTCGCTTCTCCGTCAGCGGGGGGAGCGGTCACCCGGACACGTAGCGCCCCGTCGTGGATGCCGGCCACCTCCGACCGGGAAGCCCGGGGCTGGACCCTGACGGGAAGCTTCACGCCGTCCTTGGTTCCCACGAGCTTCATCGGCGAGGAAAGGCCGGGACCGGGCCCTGCCGACGGATGTCCTCCATGAACCGCTCCACCGGATTACGGGTGGGGGCGTCACCGGGCAGGGCGGAGCGGATCCAGGAGTTCGATCGGAGCAGGTCGCCGGTCACGATGATGGCGATAGAAAATAGGAGGAGGACGATCAGCGGCCCAGGGCCCGTCTTTCGCCGCCGAGGGGCTCGTCCGGGCATGGGACGGTCACCGTCCCCCCTCTCGGGGGAGGAAGGTGTCCCGTGGATGGAGCTCTCCGCCCACCACCAGCTTGGTCAAGGTCCGGAAGGCCCGCACGTCCTCGAGAGGGTCCTCCTGCAGGACGAGCAGGTCCGCCGACTTTCCTGCCTCCAGCGAGCCCACTTCCTCTCCGAGCCCCATGGCTCGGGCTCCGTGGAGGGTGGCTGCCACCAGGACCTGGTGGGGGGAGAGCCCCGCCTCCTGCATCGCTTCCAGCTCAAGGTGGACGGAGGGCCCGTGCAACGTGTGCGGATTTCCGGCGTCCGTACCCATCACCACGGGGATTCCCGATCCATGGACCCTCCTCAGGTTTCGGGCCATGAGCTCGGCTTGCACTTCCAGGTTCCTGGCCGAGAGCGCCACTTCTTCCGGGTCCACGGAGGATTGGACCTCCGGTGTGCGGCGAGCCTTCTCCAGGGTAGCGCCGTCCACGCAGTCCAGGGGGTACCGATCTTCCCGGAAGATCCCGGCCCTCACCTCGTGGTAGCCCTCCGAGACGATGAGGGTCGGGTTGTAGAAGGTGCCCGCCTCCCTGGCCAGGTCCAGGAACTCGTCGTCCACTTCCTGGTCGGACACCGAGTGGACCAGTAAACGGGCTCCGGCCCGGATGGCGTCCTTCGCCCCTTCCAGGTAGGTGGCGTGGACGATGAGGGGCAAGCCGGCTCGGTCCGCTTCCCGGCCCGCCTCCATG
>SKSR01000086.1 GCA_007122885.1 Gemmatimonadota bacterium | reverse complement strand
GCGGAAGTGGCGGGGAGATGGTGGAGCTGGACGTGGATCGTCCGATCTGGGACCGGTTTTTCACCGTCGCCCCCTTGGTGGTGGTGGGTACGCGGGAGGGGGAAGGGTACGATCTTGCGCCCAAGCACATGGCGGGGCCTCTGGGATGGGGGGAGCATTTCGCCTTCGTTTGCTCTCCGGATCATTCCACCTACCACAACGTGCGGGACGCCGACGGCTTCGCGGTGAGCTTTCCCCGACCGGATCAGGTCCTCGAGACCAGCCTTACGGCCCAACCCCGGCCGGGCCCGGGTGAGCCCACACCCGGCTTGGAGCTACTCTCGACCACGCCCGCCCACCTTGTAGACGGCCTCCTCTTGACGGGTGCGCACCTCCATCTGGAGTGCGTCCTGGATCGGATTCTGGACGGCTTCGGTCGGAACAGCCTGATCATCGGGAAGGTGGTGGCCGCCCGGGCACGGGAGGAGGCTCTGCGAGTCTCGGGGGGAAGCGACCAGGAGACGCTCCGGAAGGCTCCCCTCCTGGCGTACGTGAGCCCGGGGCGCGTGGCTCGGATCGAGGCGGCGGAACCGTTCCCGTTTCCTGCGGAATTCAAGCGGTGAAGACGGAGGAGGGACTGGTGGCCCACGGAAATCTCGTGGACCATTTGGAGGGACGCAGGTCGGAGATGGTGGACCTTCTCCACCGGTTGGCCGAGCTCGAATCACCCACGACGGAGCCGGAAAGCCAGTGGCCGGTCATGGACCTCCTGGCTCGCTCCCTCGGGGACGTGGGGTATCGGCCCCGCCGATTCAATGGGCGGAAGACCGGCGGGCAGCTCCTGCTCCGCCCACCGAGGGGCCGCCGGCCCGGTCCGTACCAGGTCATCGTGGGGCACACGGACACGGTGTGGCCCCGGGGCACGCTGGACACCATGCCCGTGGAGTTGGACGAGCACGTCCTTCGGGGTCCCGGCGTCTTCGACATGAAGGGCGGTTTGGTCCAGATGGTCTTCGCTCTCCGGGCTCTCGCCGAGCTCGGTCTGGAGCCCTCGGTGACTCCGGTGGTGTTCCTCAATTCGGACGAGGAGCTGGGAAGCTTCGAGTCCGAGAACCGAATCCACCTGCTGGCGTCCCGGGCGGACCGGGCGTACGTCCTGGAACCGGCCCTGGGGCTCGAGGGCCGGCTCAAGACCACCCGCCGAGGAACGGGTCAGTTCGAGCTTCGCGTGGTGGGAAAGAGCTCCCACACCGGTCTCGCTCCCGGAGAGGGAGTGAGCGCGATACAGGAGATGGGCCACATCATCCACGCGCTTCACCGTCTATCCGACCCGGAGCGGGGGATCGGGGTCAACGTGGGGCAGGTGCAGGGGGGCACTCGACCCAACGTGGTGGCCGCCGAATGCAGCGCGGTGGTGGACGTGAGGGTCAGGACCATCGCCGACGGGAGATGGGTCGAAGAGCAGATCCTCTCCCTGGAGCCGGTGACGCCAGGGACGGAGGTGCACATCGAAGGAAGCGTGGATCGCCCGCCCATGGAAGGGACGCCCCGGAATCGCCTGCTGTGGGGGGCCGCCCGCAGCGCCGCCGCGCTCATGGGAGTGGAGGTGGAGGAGGGGATGTCGGGCGGTGCGTCCGACGGGAACTTCACGAGCCTCCACACTGCGACCCTGGACGGCCTGGGATCGGTGGGTGACGGGGCCCACGCCGTGCACGAGTTCGTGGACGTGCGTCGGATGCCGGAGCGGGCCGCTCTCCTGGCCCTGCTCCTTCTCGTGCCGCCCCTCCCCGACCCGCGCGAGGTGGATGGGGAGCCCGAGGCGTGGGACCCGTTCCAGGTCGGAGGGACACGGTGAGCCCGCGGTCCCTGTGGTCTTCGGTGACTCGGCTGCTCTTGCATGGAACGACCTCGGGGTGACGGAATGGATCGGATCGTGATACGCCCCATGGAAGGTCTGGAGGAGCTCCAGGCGTGCGTGCGGCTTCAGGAGGAGGTATGGGGGGAGGCGTTCTCCGAGAAGGTCCCCGTGGCCATCCTCATGGTGGGGCGGCGCTTGGGCGGAGTGACCACCGGCGCATTCGATGCCGCCGGGGAGCTGGTGGGCTTCGTTTTCGGCCTGACGGGTTGGGAGGACGGGGATCCGGTCCATTGGTCCGATATGTTGGCCGTCCGCAGCCACGTTCGGGGACAGGGGCTCGGGTTGGAGCTCAAGAAGGAGCAGAGGCGCGAGCTCCTGGAGCGGGGGGTTCGGAAGGTCCAGTGGACCTTCGATCCCATGGAGTCACGGAACGCGTACCTCAACTTCGGGAAGTTGGGGGGGGTGGCCCGGGAATACCGACCGAACCTGTACGGAACCACAGGGTCCGTTCTTCACGGAGAGCTTCCCACTGATCGGCTGGTCGTCACCTGGGAGCTGGATTCCGAACGGGTCGTGGACCGGCTGACCGGAAAGAGGGAGCCTCCGGGGCGGGCGGGGGTGGAGAAGCTTCCTCGAGCTTTGGACGCGGCTTTCGATGGAGATCTTCCGGTTCCGGAGGCACCGCCCTCGACCCCGGGGGAGTCGGAGGTGGTGGTGACGATCCCGGCCCGGTTCGGACCCATCCGCGCAGAGCGCCCGGAGATCGCTCTGGAGTGGTTGGATGCGGTTCGCGAAAGCATTGTGCCACTCCTGGAGCGAGGCTATGAGGTTCGGGAGCTCGTGCCCGCGGGAACCATTTCTCACTACCTGTTGATTCGATGAAGGTACGCGGCTTCGGGAGGGTGTGAGGGCGCAGGCCGACCCCACATGGCATGACCTGTGGTGTGAAAACCCGGCCTCGCGGGCTGGTGCTGGTGGGGGCAGGTTAGGCACTGGGGAAGGACTCGAATGATCGGTGGGCAGGGTATGGAGTTCAAGGCGAGCCCAGGGCTCGCGAGAAGGAGGGAGTGCTGTCCATGAAGAACGGTGGGGATATCCTGACGGAACCGGTCGCCATCCTGGGCGCGGGCCCGGTGGGCTTGGAGGCGGCGTTGGCCTGCGTGGAGCGAGGGCTTCCCTTCGTG
>SKSR01000240.1 GCA_007122885.1 Gemmatimonadota bacterium | reverse complement strand
TGGGGGAGGGTGGGGAGGAGCGGACCCTGGCCACTGCCGGCGCCGAGATCCGGGAGCGGTTGCCGGACTGGGTGGACGAGTTTCTGAGCCTCATCACGAACCCGAACGTGGCCTTCATCTTCATGATGTTGGGCGTCTACGGGCTCTTCTTCGAGCTTGCGAACCCTGGAGCGCTCGTCCCCGGGGTCCTGGGGGCCGTTTCGCTCCTCATCGGCCTTTACGCCCTGAACGTCCTGCCGATCAACCACGCCGGCCTGGCTCTTCTTCTCCTGGGAATCGCTCTCCTCGTGGCGGAGGCCTTCGCCCCCTCCTTCGGGATCCTGGGGGGAGGGGGACTCGTGGCCTTCGCGCTCGGGGCCCTGATGCTTTTCGACATCGACGACCCGGCATTCCAGCTTTCGGGTTGGACCGTAGGGACCGTCACCGTGATGAGCGGCCTCGTCCTTTCCCTTCTCGTCGGGTATCTCGTTCGTGCCCAGAGTCGCCCTGTGGCGAGCGGGGGCCCGAACGCCCTTGTGGGGAAGGTGGGCGAGGTGAAGGAGTGGTCGGAGGATGGAGGCATGGTCATGGTGGACGGGGAGTGGTGGAACGCCCGGGGGCCGGTCGGGTTGGCCCCCGGGGACCGGGTGAGGGTGGAGGGGGTGGAGGGGCTCCGACTGACGGTGGTCGCCGCGGAAACGAGCCCACGACTCGAGGAGCCCAGGAGCTGAGCCCATGGATCTGAACGTCCTCATCACCCTGGCGGTGGCCGCCGTCATCATTTCTTTCCTGGCGGCGGCCGTCAACGTGCTCAGAGAGTACGAGCGGGGAATCGTCTTCACCCTGGGCCGGTTCACCGGGGTCAAGGGGCCGGGCTTCATCATCCTCATCCCGGTCGTCCAGGAGATCGTCCGGGTCGACCTCCGGACGATCACTCAGGACGTGCCGACCCAGGATGTGATCAGCCTGGACAACGTCTCCGTTCATGTGAACGCGGTCATTTACTTCCGGGTGGTGGATCCGGAAAAAGCCATCCTGGAGGTGGAGAACTTCGCCCAAGCCACCAGCGAGCTGGCGCAGACCACCCTCCGGTCGGTGGTGGGGAAGCACGAGCTGGATGAGATCCTGGCCGAGAGGGACAAGTTGAACCGGGACATCCAGGAGATCCTGGACGCACAGACGGATCGGTGGGGGATCAAGGTCTCCAACGTGGAGATCAAGCACGTGGATCTGGACGAATCCATGGTCCGGGCCATCGCGAAGCAGGCCGAGGCCGAGAGGATCCGCCGCGCGAAGGTCATCAACGCGGTGGGAGAGGAACAGGCGGCCCAGAAGATCGCGGATGCGGCGGCCATCCTCGCCACGGAAGGTCAGGGCATGCAGCTCCGCTATCTTTCCGCCCTCCAGGAAATCGCGGGGGGGGACCAGGGAGCGGCGACCATCGTATTCCCGTTCCCCATGGATGTGATCCGGGGTCTGATCCCGGACATAAACGGGACGGGTTCGGGGACCGGGGAGGATCGGCGAGGTTCGAATGAAGGGGGGGATGCCGCTCCGTCGGAGCCCGGCTCCTCGCCGGGGGAGGGGCCGGAGAGTGACTGACCTGGCCCCGAATATGAGCCTTTTGGGGGCCGGCGCTCCTGTTTCCGGCGTCCGGTGTCCGAGGAGAGGCCCCCACCGTGGGCGGAGCGGTCCCGACAGGTAGCTCGGGGCCCCAGGTGCCGGTATCCGGGATCTCGGATCCGGAGATCGAGGTGGAGCTCGTCGCCCAGGAGTCCGGACGGACCACCCCGGGGGGGCGTGGGGCCGGTGGAGTTCGCCCCAGGCCGGAAGCCGTTGGAACCGCCAAGAGCAAGGAGTGGAGGAAATGCCTACGTACCAGTACCAGTGCAGCGGTTGTGGAGAGCAATTCGAGCGGCGCCAGCGCATGTCCGACACCAAGAAGCCGGCTTGCCCGTCCTGCGGCAAGAATCGGGTAGAGCGCGTCTTCAGCTCCGTGTTCGCCAAGACGTCACGGAAGAGCTGACCCCGGCGACTACAGGAGCAGGTCCATCCCCTTTCCGGGCACGACCACGACCAACGGGTCCATATGGCCGAGTCGGGAGGGGGCCGTCAGGGACCTCCGTCGGAGCCCGGGGTGTTCTCGGCGGGAGCACTTTCGGCAGGGCCCCGACCCGCTTCCCGCCGGAGTTCGCCCAGGAGTTCCTCCATCCGGGCCGCAGCGTCCAGGAGACCGGCCGAGTAGGCCCCGCGCGGGTCCTCCTCCAGGATCTTCGAGGGAAGCCAGCGAGGACCCGCTCCGGTCAAGAGCCACTCCGGGTTCACCGAAGTGTTGCAGACGACGGACACTACTGTCTCCAGGGATGCGCCGTATCCCCGTCTGCGGAAGTTGCTCACGACCTGGGGCGTGAGCCCCACACGGACTGCGAACTCGCCCCAGGGCTCTGCCGGGTCCCTGAGCGAGACGATCCGCTTCGCGATCTCTCCTGAGGAGGTTGGGCCGGGCGGCATGGAGTCTTCCGAAGGGGATCCGTGCGAGGAAAGGTGAGTTCGGCTGTCGGTCCCGTTTCATCGCCGAGGGCGACCCCGGCCCCAGAACCGCAAGGGTTCTCAGGTCCTGTTCCGGGACCAGGTCGGGTCCGGAGCGGCCATCAACGAAAGTGAGACGGTTCGTCCACACAGTCGTGCTCGTTTCAGATGCAAGACTCGTGCGACCAGGTCGCACAGCCCGTGGAAGGGGTCTCACCCTCCCCTGAGAAGCCATTCACCCGCCGTCCCCAATGCGGACATGAGGAGCGCTCCGGCGAGTGCCCACCGAAACCCGTCGATGGAGAGGCGATCGGTGGCCGCATCCACGAGCATGAGGAGGAGGGCGTTCACCACCCAGCGGGTCACGAAGGCCAGCAGCAGGGCGATTCCCAGGGTGGCCACGGCCAGGGCGGCGAAGATGATCCAGCCCAGAAAGAAGTTGAGTATCCCGAACAGGGCCGCCACCACGAAGGCGCTTCCAAAACCTTTGACGTGAAAGCCCGGGAGAGCGACGGCGGTG
>SKSR01000190.1 GCA_007122885.1 Gemmatimonadota bacterium | reverse complement strand
GGGGAGGCCCGCGCGTTGGGCCCCTATCTGAACGGGGGCATGGGAAGCGAGGCCGAGGCCCGGGCGTACGAGGTCGTTCAGGAGGCCAAGAGATTGGTTCCCGAGTACGGGGAGCCGGTGGAAAGAGCCCTGGTGGAAGCCCTGGCGGTCCGGTACGCGCCGGACCCCGAAGAGGCGTTGCGGGCCCGGCTGGATTCCCTCTACGCCGACGCCATGAACGAGGTGGGTGAGCGGTTCCCGGATGACCTGGACGTCCAGACCTTCCGGGCCGAGGCCCTGATGCTGCTGCGACCCCGCAGGGGCCCGGTGGACCTGGACGATCCCGACGTACGAGAAATCGTCGGGATCCTGGAAGGTGTCCTGGCCGAGGACATCAGGCACCCTGGGGCCTGCCACCTCTACATCCACCTGGTGGAGGCGTCCCAGGAGCCGGAGAGGGCGGAGCCGTGCGCGGATCATCTGGGGGACGCCATCCCGGGGGCGAGCCACATCCAGCACATGCCGTCGCACATCTACATGACCACCGGCCGCTACGGCGACGCGGTGGAAGGGAACCTCCGGGCCCGGCACGCCGATGAGCGGGCGGCCTACGGGGGAGTGCCCGGAATCTATCCGGCGCACAACCTGCACATGCTGGTGTTCGCAGCGGTCTTCGACGGCCAGAGCGCGATCGCTTTGCAGGCGGCCCGGGATCTGGCCCGCGCGTCCGACTTCCTGTCCTTCTACCACCCCGTGACCCTGGCCATCTTCGGCCGATGGGAGGAGGTCCTGGAGCTTCACGAACGGCCGGAGGACCCGTTCATCGAGGGCATGTGGAGTTGGGCTCGGGGGATGGCCCATCTCCGGAAAGGGTGGGAGGGCTCCGCCCGGGACGACCTTCGCCGCTTGAGCGAGATCCGAGCGAGCATTCCGGAGGACGCGACCTTCCGCTTCCACCCCCAGAGGAGGCTTCTCGCCATCCCGGAAGGCATCCTGGAAGCCGAGCTCGCCTGGGCCGAGGGCGACGAGGAACGGGCCCTGGAAGCCGTAGCGCGATCCGTGGAGGCCAAGGACTCCCTGGTCTACGACGAGCCCCAGCCCTGGCACCTGCCGCCCCGCCTCGTGAAGGGCGCCCTCCTTCTGGAGATGGACCGTCCGGAGGAGGCCGAGCGAACGTACCGGGAAGCTTTGGCGCACCACCCTAACCTGGGATGGGCCCTCTTCGGGCTTCGCGAGGCTCTGGAGGCCCAGGGGCTGGACGCCGAGGCCCGGGAAGTGGAGGCCCGCTTCGAGGACGCGTGGGCCCGGAGCGACACCTGGCTTCGGGCTTCCCGCTTCTGACCCGGAGGCCGGGGACCCCGTGATTCGCCGGCCCTTTCCCGTGCGCGACCCCTCTTGCTCCGGGGCGGCCCCTCTCCGGTGAGCGAGGCCCGGCCGCCCGTTCAGGGGGAGGTGTTCCGGATCCCGGCTCCCGGCGGGGAGGTGGTGGGGGATCTCCTCGCCCCTTCGGGGTCGGGCCCGTGGCCCGCCGTCCTGATGGCCCCCGGGTTCGGGGGAACGCGGGACGTGGGGCTTCCCCCCTTCGCTCGAGCGTTTCAGGAGGCGGGTTTCGTGGTGGCTCTCTTCGACTACCGGCATTTCGGGGAAAGTGGGGGAGAGCCTCGGCAGCTCCTCTCCATCCGGCGTCAGATCGAGGACTGGCACACGGCGCTGGCCTATCTCCGAAGCCGGGCGGAGGTGCTGGCGGATTCCGTGGCCCTGTGGGGAACGTCTTTCTCCGGAGGCCACGTGATCCGGGTGGGGGCCGAGGACGGGGAGGTGGCCGCGGTGGTCTCCCAGATCCCCTTCACCAGCGGGATCCGGACCGCCCTTCGCCTCCCCCTCCTTTCCTCCTTGAAGGTCCTCCTGGCCGCGGCGGGAGACGTGAGCCGGTCCATGATCGGTGCCCGGCCGGTGTGGATGCCCATCGTGGGACCTCCCGGGTCCCTGGCGGCCATGGCCCTGGACGAGGCGGTTCGGGGCTACCGGGAGCTGCATGAAGGATCGGACTGGAACAACCGGGTGTGCGCCCGGATCGGTCCCGCCACTTTGGCCTACCGGCCCCTTCGCTGGGCCCGCCGGCTCACCTGTCCCCTTCTGGTGCAGGTGGGGGCCCGGGACGGGCTCACTCCGCCCGGCCCGGCACGCGCCATGGCCCATCGGGCCCGCCGGGGCCACTTTCTCTCCTACGACTCCGACCACTTCCAGGTCTATTTCGGGGCCCTGCGGGACGAAGTGATCCGCGAACAGGTTCGCTTCCTCCGGGACCACCTGGAGCCCGCGGACCCATGATCGCCCTGAGGCGGGTCACCGAGAGGAGCGTAGGGTTGCCAGACGAGGGCGGTGGTGCAGCGACCGAGTACCCGGGCGGAGGGTGCGTCCGCCCGGTGGCACGGACACGCAGCCCGTGAAGCCCCGGATGCGAACGGCCAGTACTGGGAGGACCGGATGAGAGAGCTGACCGCCGACGACGTGGTCCGGATTCTGGGGCTGGAGCCCCACCCGGAGGGAGGCGCGTACCGGGAGACCTACCGGGACCCGGAACGGGCGGTGGCCGTGGAGGGAGACCATCCCGGCGGCCGGGAGCGGGAGTGGTCCACCGCCATCTACTTCTTTCTCCGGGAAGGAGAGCTGTCCCAGTGGCACCGAATGGACGCCTCGGAGCTTTGGCACCACTACGCCGGGGCGCCCCTCACGCTCGAGGTGAGCCCGGACGGGCGGTCCGTCCAGCGACACCGCCTGGGGGTGGACCTGGCAGCCGGCGAGCGACCCCAGGGCGTGGTTCCCCGGGGAGCTTGGCTCCGCGCCTGGAGTGAGGGAAGCTGGACTTTGGTCGGGTGCACCACCGCCCCGGCCTTCTCCTTCCGGGGCTTCGAGCTGGCCCCTGACGGGTGGGAGCCCGGGGAAGGCTAGTGTAGTGTCGCAGAAGTCCCGTGGCATTTGAGCGCCGCTGCATCCGCTCCAGCTGTGTTGCTCCTCCTCGACGTAGCGCTGCTATGCCTCGTCGTCGCGCCTTGCTGGAGCGGC
>SKSR01000031.1 GCA_007122885.1 Gemmatimonadota bacterium | reverse complement strand
TTCGGTCGGGTCGCACTCGGGCCGAAAGCTGTGCCGGCGTCATGGCGTCCAGGAACGGCAGGGCCAAAGCGGCCCCCGCGCCCCGGAGCACGGCGCGTCGGGACAGGTTCTTTCCGGTGATGAAGTCCATCGCTCTCCTCCCAAGGTCGAATTTGTCAGGAACCCGAGGGCTCCCACTGCTTCCTGCTCATCCAATGCTACCAGGCGGAACCCGTGTCTCCCTCACCGGGAGGACCGGGCCGCCTCGTCTCCGCGGGACCGCATGAGGAACTGCGGGCTCTCCACGATTCCCACGATGATGGAGGACCAGCGATGGTCCTCCTGGGCGGCTTCCCGGGCGATTCTCCGGATCATGGGCTGGTCGTAGGATCCCACGGCCCGGCCCAACGCATACTCCATGAGCCGCTCCGTGAGCGCCCGGACGAAGAGGTCCCCCTTCTGGTCCACGAGCATGGTCCGGAGTCCGGAGAATCCTTCCACCTCCTGCCCGCTCACCCAGACTCCCAGGTCATCCACCGGATGCCCCCACTCATCCACCGTTCGCCGGGCCCCCAGAACGTCGAAGCCCTCCAGGGCGAAGCCCATGGGGTCGATCATGTTGTGGCAGCTCGAGCAAGCCGGATTGTCCCGGTGCGCCGCCAGGCGCTCCCGAAGGGGCACGTCCTCGGCGGCCCCCACCTCGTCCTCATCCAGGCTCGTGTCCACCCCAGGCGGAGGAGCCGGAACGGGAAGGCCGATGATGTTCTCCAGGACCCACTCGCCGCGAAGCACCGGGGTCGTCCGGTCCGGGTAGGACGTGGCCGCCAGGATGCTGGCATGGGCCAGAAGACCGCCCCGTTCCTCCCGGTCCGGGAGCTGCACCCGCCGGAAATGGCTCCCCGTCACCCCCGGGATTCGGTAGTGTCGGGCCAGCCTCTCGTTCAGATACGTGTAGTCGGCGTCCAGGAGCGTGAGAACGCTTCGATCCTCCCGAATCGTGCTGGCGATGAAGAACTCCGTCTCCCTCTGTATGGCATCCCGCAGGTTGTGGTCGTAGTCCACGTAGATCCGCTCGTCCGTGACCAGATCCTCCACACCCCGGAGATTGAGCCACTGAGCGGCGAAGTCGTGAACCAGGGTCTCCGTGGCCCGAGGGTCCCGGAGCATCCGCTCCACCTGCTCCCTCAAGACCTCCTCGTCGCTGAGCCTCCCCTCCTCGGCCAAGTCCAGCAGAGTGGTGTCGGGAATGCTGCTCCAAAGGAAGAAGGAGAGGCGGGAGGCGAGCTCCAGGTCGCTCAAACGATAGGCCCGGTCCGTGGGCACTTCGAGCCCACCGGCGAGACGGACCACATCGTCCGACTGCGATCCGGACGGCTCCGTCGCCTGCCTGGGCTCCGGATCCCGGTAGATCCTGAGAAGGAAGTCGGGATCGGCCAAGATCCGCTCCAGGCCGAACTGGATCCCATGATCGAAGCTCCCGCCTTCCTCTCGGCCCATTTGGAAGAACCGCAGAAGCTCTCCCACCTCGTCATCCGAAACGGGTCGACGGTACGCTCGCCGGGCCAGATCCGAAAGGATCTCCTCGGCGCAGGCCACTTCCTCCGATTCGTCCTCGGGCTCACAGGTGAAGATGGCCTGTCGGCTCGGTGTGTCCTTAGGAGGCCCCTCCACTCCATGGGGGCCGTCGATATGCACTTCGGACACCCCTGCATATCCTGAGGGCTCGGCGCTCACGGCGTCGATCTGGCCCCACCGGGGGTGCGGGGGCTGGGGGAGGAGGCTTTCGTGCTCCCACCGGTCCCGGACGAAGGAGACCCCCACCACCGCCGGCCCGGCCCGGACCGGCACACGGACCTGAAGCCCTCGCTGGGCTTCGATCTGCATGTACTCTTCCCACTCCGGAGACCCTCGCCACCCAGGCCCTCCCCCTGCCCCCTCGTAGCTGGCGGGCGCGGGAAGGTACTCCCAAGCCTTGCCCCCTACGGTGAAGCGCTCCACCAACTCCCCGTCGATGCGGACCTCCAGCGTCTGGGGGAAGCCCATCCCCCGGACGTAGTCGGCGTAGTTGTCCTGAAGACGGAGGCTGATGACGTACTCTCCGTCGGCGGGAAAGTTGTGGCGGACGGCCAAGCCTCCCCTGGAGCCCAAGGGAAGGTCGTCGCTCATGCGCGCGTCCTGGGCCTTCAGGTCGTCGGCCTCGTAGATCTCATTGGCCGGAGCCGACGGCGGAAGCCCCACCGCCAGTCGGCTTACACGCCGGGCGATGGAGAGGTAGCGCTCCATGTGAGCAGTGGAGATGGTGAGGGCGTCGGCCACGTTGTCGAAGCCGTGTCCCCCCGTCTCGTCACCCGGAAGCTCCCCCGCCACATCCACTTCCAGCGCGAGAAGATCCCGGATCGCGTTGCCGTACTCAGTGCGGTTCAAGCGGTGGACGGCGTTCACCCGCCCTGGCTCCGGATCCTGCTCCCAATGCGCGTCGAGTTCTCCTTCCAACCACGCCGTCACCACATCGTAGACGTCGGAATCCGGCCGGGGAATGCCCGCCGGGGGCATGGCGCCCGCCCGGAGCTTGGTGATCACCTTTTCCCAGGTCTCCGGGTGGCTTGCGGGGTTCGCGGCGTCCACGGTGTCGAGGGCCAGATCCGCCGTCAGGAGGTTCTGGTTGTGGCACGCCACGCAGTACTGATTGATGACGCCCTGGACCTTCTCTCCCGTATCACCCGCAGGCAAGAACGGACCACCGGACTCGCCCATGACAACACGGTCTCCGGTGGGCTCGCCGGACGAAGACCCCACACCCACCAGCGCCAACCCCGCCACGGCGCCGCTCAGGAGGATCGCGTAGCCGGCTGCCGATCCTTTTCGTCGCGCTCGGGATCGACCTCGGACGTCATCGCTCCTCGTGGTGCCCATGCCCTCTCCAAGAATCACCGGAGCATCCTCGCTGTCCGGTCCCGAGGTTCCCGGTCCGCTGGTTTCCGCTCCTACCACCGCGCTCGAAGGAAGCGCACGCCTCCACCCCTCCGGTGCGCTTCCGGCAGACCTTCACCAACGACCGTACATGCCGATC
>SKSR01000189.1 GCA_007122885.1 Gemmatimonadota bacterium | reverse complement strand
TGAACCGGCACCGGCTCGGAACGCACCATCGGAGGCGCGCACCTCCCCCGACACGCTGGAGCTTCGACCCTCGCTGAGGACGTACAGGGAGATCTGCCGCCGTCCTGAGGCTGAAGAGATGGTGGAGGAAGCCCGCCGCCTCCTCGCGGAAACCTCCTGTGCCGCGGTTCTCTGGATCGATGGCCTGTTCGGCGACGATCGCGACCTGGCTACAGCGCGGGGAACGTCCGGCCGGATTGGGTTCGTCGCTCGCTACAGTCAGTTCGGAGGGATCGACCCGGACGGGCGTGTCGGGCTCCAGTACGAACTCCCGAACCTGGAGCGACGGATCAGAATGTTCCTGGACCGGGCCGATCCCCGGGAGACCGTCGAGGACAGGGGCGGACGATTTTCCTCGGTCCGGTCCTCCTTCCCTCCGCCGGACGCCCCGGAACGCTGGGTGGCGGGGCTGGGCGTGGCCCCCCCCGGTCGGTGGCGGGACCGGGCCGACTTCCGGGCCGGAGTCCGTCCGAGTGCTTCTCCCTCGATCTTCGCACAAGCTCGAGTGCGGCAACTGGTCTCCACCGGGGACTGGAGCGAATGGCGCTTCCGGCAATCGGGGTTCTGGGAAAGCCGGGCAGGCTTTGGTGTCACGGCGGGTGCCGAGTATGGTCGGTTGCTTACTCCCGCGCACTTCCTGCACTGGACCCTCATGGGTACCGTTTCGGAAGCGTCGGAAGGCGTGGAGTGGCGGGGCGACGCCTCGCTTCACCGCAAGTTCTCGCCGACGCACACTTTAGGAGGTCAGTTGTTCGGGAGGGGAGCCACTTCGGCGGCGGTGCCGTTCCAGGAAATCGGGTTCCAGGCCATATATCGGCGGCCTCTGGGGCACCCAACTCTCATTGGCGAGTTCGTGGTGGGGTATTCGTGGCCCCGAGAGGACCCGGAAGTTCCGAGGCGGGGCTCGGCAATCGTGGGTTTGGGTCTGGAGCTGCATTTCGGAAGGCACTCTCCGTAAGGTCCAGAGGCCGCTCCTTCGTGGCGCGGGCCGTTCGAGGTCGTCCTCCGGTCTGACCCCCCGGGACGGATCCCCTTTCCGGGCACGAAGGGCCGGATCCGCGGCTGACGGATGAGCTCAGGACAGCATCTGGGAGCTCCGCCCCCGACGAATCAATTGAGGCGCCAGTCCATCGATGAGAAGTCACGGGTGAGGAGCGTCACGGTCCAGATGCCGTAGTAAATAATAGACCGGACGCCGTGGGAGTTCGCGTAGAAATCCGCGATCTTCTCCGGCGGGGTCGAGCCGCTGAACTCCGAACGGCGAGCGGGTCCCTTGGTCCATCCGCTCGCTTCTTCAGTTCTTCCAATCGGAGCATACTCGCTCGCCGGATCAAAGAAATGCGTTGACGCCCACGAAAAGACCCGCTCCCGTGAGGGAGAACGCGACGAGAGCCAGTAGCCCATCGTTCGCCACGAGGGCAAGACCGAATGCGGAGTTGGCGGCGGCCGTGACGACGTTCGCGAAGAGGACCGCCTCGAGAGGAGGCATGAGGACGGCGATGACCACGTACGTCGGGGCGATCCCGTAGCTGAACGGCTTCCTCGTCAGGAACGCCTAGCGGACGCCCGTGACCCCTCGCAACGTAGGCACCCCGGGGATCCCGCTGATGGGCGACAGGGCGATGAGTCCGGGAACCAATAGGAGGGGCCCGTACGTCCTCATCCCCACTGTTCGGAAAATCTCCTCCACCGCGATTCCCTCGTCCTCCTCCTCTCCGTCTCCGGCGTTCGTGAAGCGATCTACGACCTCCGCTAAGCCGTCCATCCGGGCGACCTCACAGTCCCGCTATCCCGGTGCGTAGTCGGGTACAACGGGGGCGAAATCTCCAAAGGCGGCCCGACACCCGGAGTGCACAAACCCTCCGAGAGGAGACTGATGTCGATCTCCAGCGTATCATCGGTCTCTTCCCGGACGAAGTAGATCGCCAACCCCACGAGGATGACGATGGCGATTATGGCGACGATGGTAACGGCGGATCGGTTGGATGCGGCCACGGTTCGACTCCTCCTGAATGCTTAGGGAAGTTGCGGCTCGGCTTTCCTGGTCGAATGCGTCAGACGAAGCGCTTCCCAGATCGAGCACGAACCATGCCGCGCTCCGAGCGAAGTGAGCCCAGTGGTCGACCCGAACACCGTGCTCTCGGGTGCCGAGGGGCTCTCCGGGCACGAAAGCCCTGGATCCCGTCGTGGGAAAGGGAAGGAAGGGGCGGCCGGTGGCCTCCGGGAACGGTTCGTGCAGTGGGAAGGAGGCAGGAGGAACAGGGTTGGCCAATCGGTGCGCGAACACGCGAGGCCGAAGGAAGGTGGGATCCATGCAGAGGGTTCGCTCCGGGAGATGTCCCGGTGGCGCCGGAGGTTCCGGACCTGATCGGGGAGCAGTGACCGCGATAAGGACCCGGCCCCGAGGCGCTCGTATGCGTCCGGGATCCACCGCTTGGGTACTACTTCTCGTCGCTAGCGCCTCGGCCTGGTTCCCTGCCCACCTCCTGGATGCACAGACACCAGCCTCGGGCGACCCTCCCCCGTTGATTCAGGAGGTGACTTTCGAAGGCGCGGAGGAACTCGCGGCATCCGCTCTCCAGAGGCAGATCGCCACCCGTCCGACCCGGTGCCGGGGCTTTCTCCTCCGTCCTTTCTGCCTCTTCTCCGATGGTGACGTCATCACAGAGCGACACCGCCTGGACCCGGAAGAGCTCCCTCGGGACGAGCTTCGTCTTCGCGTGGTCTATTTCCGGGAGGGGTTCCGGCGAACCGAGGTGTCCTCTGAGGTCCGAAACCGTCCGGACGGAGCGGAGGTCGTCTTTCACATCGACGAGGGAGCCCCGACGGTCTTGGATGTGCTCCAGGTCCACCAGACCCAGCCGGTCCTGAGCGAAAGAGACCTGGAGGCTGCGGGCCTGCCCCGCGAGGGAAGGCCGCTCAGTGTGATCGCCATGGCCCAAGCCACGGAACACTTGTTGGCGGAGCTTGAGGAGCGGGGCCATCTCGATGCGCGTATTCACGACACCATCGAGGCGACTCCCGATCAGAGGAGCGCCCATGCTCG
>SKSR01000361.1 GCA_007122885.1 Gemmatimonadota bacterium | reverse complement strand
TACTCGGCCATTTTGACGCCCAAGGGAAAGATGGTGGCCGAGGTCCGGGTGCTCCCCCTGCGAGGGGGAGAGAACGAAGCGTTCCTCCTGGACATTCCGGAAGCGGCATTGGAGGGGACGTGGGCGCACTTCCGGAAGTACCTTCCTCCCCGCTTCGCCAAGGTGGAGGATATCTCCCCGGAAGTCGGGCTCCTCACGGTGGTGGGGCCGGAGGCGTCCCATCGTCTCGCAGGGCTGTTTCCCGGGCCGGAGGGGCTCGCAGCCCAACTCGACTCCCTCGTCGAGGACGAATTCCTGATCCTCCCCGGCCATGGGGAGGGAGAGGGGGGCGAGGAGGAGCTTCGGCATGGGGTCCGGATCCTTCGCACGGGCGAGGTGGGCCTCCCCGCCTACGATGTCCTGGGCGCTCGGGAGCTACTGACTTCTCTTCGGCGGGACTTGCAGGAGGTCGGAGGCGAGGATCTGAGCGACGGGGCCTGGCGGGCCCTGCGGGTGGAGGCCGGTAGGCCGGCCTACGGAGAGGAGTTGGATGCCGGCGTGATCCCGGTCGAGGCCGGCTTGGAGGAGCGGACCATCGATCACGGCAAGGGTTGTTACACCGGGCAGGAGGTGATCGTCCGGATCCGTGACCGGGGTAAGGTGAACCGCCTCCTTCGGGGGCTTCTCCTGGGGCGGACGGCCCCGCCGGAGCCTGGTGCCGAGCTCTATATCCCAGGGCGGGAACGGGCAGCCGGGGAAGTCCGGAGCGCGGTGGTCTCCCCTCGATTCGGCCAGACCATCGGCCTGGGCTACGTTCGTCGGGAGTTGGAGGTCCCGGGAGAAGCCTTCCTGGGTTCTCCGGACGGGCCCGAAGTGGGCGTCCGGGATCTCACGCCCGAGACTTGGGCGCCCCAAGGCGTAGCCGAGGAGGGGTGAAGGGGTCCGCGGGAGCTCACCGCCGGTGTCGGGCCTCGACTCGGCACCGGATCCGGGCTTCCGGGCGGGCTCGCTTCAGCCCCCTCGAGCCCCGCCGTTCAGATGCCCCACGATCCGGGGTCCGTGCTCGCGCCCGTTCTCGATGAAGACGCGGTTGGCGTCGTGTCCCGCGGCCAGGACACCGGCGATGTAGAGCCCTGGAACGGCCGTCTCCATGGTCCGCGGGTCGTGCTCCGGAACGCCGGTTTCCGGGTCTATCCGGACTCCCGCCCGTCTCAGCAGGGCCGGATCCCCCTTCCAGCCCGTGAGAGCGAACACCCAATCGTTGGGAACCTCCTCCCTCCTCCCCGATGACTCGTCCCGAACCGTGGCTACTCCCGGCCGGACCTCCACGAGGCGGTGCCCCCACCGGACCTGGATCTCCCCTGAATCGAGCCGGTTCCGGATGTCCGGGAGGAGCCAGGGCTTCACGCCCGGGTCCAGCTCCCGAGCGAAGTGCACGAGCGTGACCCTCGCCCGGGCACGGAAGAGCTCGAGAGCGGCTTCTACGGCCGAGTTCCCTCCTCCCACTACCAGGACGTCCTGATCGAAGTAGGGGTGGGCCTCCACGTACCAGTGCCGAACCTTGTCCAGCTCTTCTCCCGGGATCCCCAGAAGGTTGGGTTCGTGAAACGACCCGGTGGCCACCACCACCCTTCGGGCCTGCACCACCCCGTCCGTCCCGTGCCGGGAACGGGTTCGGACGCGGAAGTCTCCCGCTTCCCCTTCGATGGCGCCGACCTCAGTGTGTTGAAGGACCTGGAGTTCGTGGTGCTCCACCACCCGGCGATAGTAAGCCAGGGCTTCCAGCCGAGTGGGCTTCCCCTGGGGAACTACGAAGGGGACGTCGCCCACCTCCAGTTTTTCCGCGGTGCTGAAGAAGGTCATGTACGGGGGATAGTGGACCAGGGAGTCCGTGATGAATCCCTTGTCCACCAGGAGTGTCGCCAGGCCCGCCTTCCGAGCTGCGGTTCCGGCCGCGATGCCGCAGGGCCCGGCGCCCACCACCACCAGATCGTGGATTGCCCCTCCCCGGGGCGGGCGTTCGTTCGGGGGGCTCATAGAGTCCCCATCACCCCGGACCGCAGGGACTGGTTCCTTGGAGGGTGCCCGTAGTAGGTGTCCCCGTCGGCGCGGGTCCCCCCGCCCTGCCGAGCAGGAGGGCGGTGGACCATGGCTTCACCGTGGACGGATGGAGGAGGGGAGGGTACTCTCTATCTTGTCGTCGGCGGGCCCATCCAGGGGCTGGCCGCCGGCAACGGGTTCTCGCGGTCCGCACTGCGGCGGGGGCCAGGATCCAACGCTCTGGGAAGGGATAGGCTTTGGTCTCGGACGAGCAGCCTCATCGATCGACCCTGCGGGGCCGCCGAGGAGGCCCGGGATGGATCGTGGCGGCGGCCTTCATCGGTCCCGGCACGGTCACCACGGCCACGGTGGCCGGAGCGGAATTCGGGCTGGCGCTCCTCTGGGCTCTGGCCTTTTCCATCCTGGCGACCCTGGTCCTCCAGGAGATGTCGGCTCGACTCGGGGTAGTCACGCGTCTGGGACTGGGGGAAGCCGTCCGCCGCCGCTTCTCCAGGCCCGCCCTGCGGATGGCTTCGGCACTCCTCATCGTAGGGGCTGTGGCGGTGGGGAACGCGGCCTTCGAGATGGGAAACCTCCTGGGGGCGGCCCTCGGGGTGGAGGCGGTGGTGGCCGGCGAGCCCAACCTCTGGGCCTTGATCATCGCCCTCCTGGCCGCGGTCCTCCTGTGGACGGGCAGCTACCGCCTTCTGGAAGGAACGCTCATGGCCATGGTGGGCGTGATGGCCCTGGTCTTCGTGGCCACCGCCGTGGTCGTTTTCCCCGGACCGGTCGAGCTGGCCGGAGCCCTGGTTCCGACTTTCCCCGAGGGTGGGCTCCTGGTGGCCGTGGCCCTCGTCGGCACGACGGTGGTTCCGTACAACCTCTTTCTCCACGCCTCCACGGTGCAGGAGAGGTTCCGTGGAGTGGCGGATTTGCCGTCGGCCCGCCGGGATCTCCTGATCTCCATCTTGGTGGGTGGTGGGGTGAGCATGGCGGTCCTGATCACGTCCGCGGGGACGATCCACGGACTGGGGGTTCAGGTGGGCGGGGCCGCCGAGATGGCTCGCCAACTCGAACCGGTCCTGGGTGAATGGGCTCGGGCTTTCTTCGCCGTGGGCTTCTTCGCCGCCGGAATGACCTCCTCCGTCACCGCACCGCTGGCGGCGGCCTACGCTACGGCCGGGGCTCTCGGTTGGGAGCCGGATCTGAGGGCTCCTCGGTTCCGGGCGGTCTGGGCCGGTGTGCTGGGAGTGGGGGCCCTCTTTGCGGTGATGGGCGTGGAGCCCGTTCAGGGAATCCTCTTCGCCCAGGCCACCAACGGGATCCTTCTCCCGTGCATCGCCTTCTTCCTCCTGCTGGCGGTGAACGATCGCCAGTGGATGGGGAACCATCGGAATGGGATCCTGGCGAACGTGCTGGGCGGCTTGGTCTTTCTCATCACGGTCCTGTTGGGGAGCAGAGCCTTGCTGTCGGCCATCGGGATCCTCTGAGGTCGCTTCCCCGGCCGTCGTCCTTCTTTCCCGGCGATCTCCCGAGGCATCCCTGGCGCCCGGGAAGGGTATGGGCCAGGAGGCGGCTCCCGGGTGGGGCCGCGGAGAGGGGTTGGTGGATCGTGGAATGGCGCGCAATGCAGGGGGGATCATGAGCGGAACCTCGGAGGCGGAGGCCAGGAAAGCGCTGGGGCGACTGAAGCGGGCGGTGGAAAAAGGGCGAAGGGAATTGGAGGCTTTGGAAGGTGCCCTTCGAAAGGTCGAGGGGGAGGATTTTCCTCAAGGGGATTACACCCGAGCCGCTTCCGAGCTGTCCCAGGTGGCGGAGTTCGCCGACGCGGAAGGAAGGCGGCTCCAAGCCAAGGTTCTCGAGGCCGGGGGGTTGGAGCCCGGCCGGATCCGTCGTTCCTCTTCGGTGGACTGAACGGGATGGGCCTCGATCCCGCCGGGTTGGAGCAGGAGCTGTCGGACCTGTTCGCCCAGGGGGTGGATTCGCCTCTTCCGGATGCGGCCTTCAACGATCTGGCGCTCCGGGTTTTCCGATTCCAGTTCGAACGGAACCGGATCTTCGGAGCGTACGCCGAGGCACGAGGGAGAACTCCCGACACGGTGGATCGGTGGGAGGAGATTCCTCCCGTCCCCACCCGGGCGTTCAAGGAGCTTCCGCTGGTGGCCGGCGACCCCGAGGAAGTTGCACGGACCTTTCGGACCAGTGGGACCACCGAGGGGACCGAGGCCCGGGGGGCGCACGGCGTCGTGAGCCTTCGTCTCTACGATGCTTCCCTCCTCCCCAATTTCCAGGCACACCTCCTTCCGGACCGGCCTCGAATCAGAATTCTCTCCCTCCTCCCGCCTCCCGAGAGGGTGCCCTCCTCCTCACTGGCGTACATGATGGGACGGGCGGCCTCCGTCTATGGGGACGGCTTCGACGACTTCTTCCTGGATGAGCATTGGCGGCTCGATTTCCGCTCGCTTCACGACGCTTTGGACCGGGCGGTCCATGAGGGGGCTCCGGTCCTCCTGGCCGGGACCGCCTTCGCCTTCGTCCACTTCCTGGACGGATCCACGACCTGGCGTGGACCCGGGCCGAAGGCGCTTCCAGAGGGTTCGCGAATCATGGAGACGGGGGGGTTTAAGGGGCGCAGCCGGGCCGTCACCCGGGAGGAGCTGTACCAGGGCCTCCGCGAACGCTTCGGAATTCCCACCAGGGGAATCGTGAACGAGTACGGAATGACCGAGCTTCTCTCCCAGTTCTACGAGCCGGTTCTCCGCTCCAGCCCCGGAGGGGAGGCGCCAACGGACGGTCAGGAGGAGGAATGGCTGAGCGAGCGGTCGCTCACGGCACCCCCGTGGGTCCGGACCCGGGTCCTCGACCCCACGACCTTGGACCCGCTGGAGTCGGGAAGGCCCGGCCTCCTGGCCCACTTCGATCTGGCCAACCTCCACTCCGTATCCTACGTCTTGACCGAGGACCACGGGGTTTCGGTGGGCCCCGGCTTTCGGGTGCTGGGACGATCACCGGGGGCCGAGCCCCGGGGGTGCTCCTTGGCCATGGAGGAGGTTCTCGCTTCCCAGGAGCGTCGGTGAGAGGGGAACGGTCGTTCCGCATGGGGAGTCGGCGTCATGGGCACCCTCCCTTCCGGGAGGGGGGTGGTTTCTCGAAGGGGGCCTCCGGACCGGGAGGTGGGGTGGCTTCTCCGGTCCGAAGTGCGGGGCCGGCGGCGTGAGCGCCCTGGACGGATGGAGCCTTCCCGTCCAGCTCCCTGCAGGGGTCCCGGTTCGTACGGCCTCCGGGGGGCTCGGGGCCCCCTCGGATGCACAGGGGCTCGAGGTTCGGTATCCCGTGCTTTCCGCCTCCCAGGTCCAGGCCGTCTTCCGCGAGTTGGACCGAGCCCGGGAGGAGGTCCTTCTTCCACGAGAGGCCGTGGAGTTGCCAGGCGTACTGGGGCAGGTCGGGAGGCGGTTTCTGGATCCGGGTGACGGGCTGAGGAGGGACGCGCTGGAGCTGCTGCCCGCTTCGGCGGGGGTTTCGGCTCCTATGGCCCGGATGACCCTCGACGGGATGGCCCGAGACTGGACCCCGGAGCGGCTGACGCTTCTCCTCCGCCGGGAGTTTCCGGAGCCCGGATGTCTGGACCGGTTCCGGGCGGATCCGGGGCGAGGGGCTCTCATGGCCGTTTCGCCGGCCGTGACCACCCACGTGGGGTCGGGAAATGTGCCGGGGGTCACCGTCACCTCACTCCTTCGGGCCCTACTGGTCAAGTCGGCGGCGCTGGCCAAGCCCGGGCGGGGTGATCTCGTCCTTCCCCTTCTCTTCCGCCGCGGGTTGGAAGAAGAGGACGGTGATCTGGCACGGGCCCTGGGGGTGCTGTACTGGCCCGGCGGCCACGCCGAGGCCGGAACGATGGAATCGGAGGTGTTGGCCGGCGCGGACACCGTGGTCGTCTATGGTGGAGAGGAGGCCTTGGCCTCGGTGAAGACCATGGCTCGCCCGGAGGCCACCGTGCTCGCCTACCCCCACCGGTGGAGCGTGGCGATTCTGACCCGGGAGACGCTCGACTCTCCGGACTATCGGGAGGCGGCGGACCGGGCGGCCTTGGCGGTGGCGGTGATGGAACAGAGAGGATGCGTCTCGCCTCAGGCGGTCTACGTGGAGGAGGGGGGGGAACGAACCCCTCGAGAGTGGGCCGGGGAGTTGGCTCGATCCCTTCGAGACCTCTCGGTCCAACTCCCTCCCCCGCCGCTCATGCCGGAGGAGGCGTCGCTGGTCCAGCAACTCCGGGGTGTGTCGGCCCTCAGAGAAGCGGCCGGGGAGGGAGTGGTGGTTCACCATGGCCCGGATCTGTCCTGGACCGTGATCTACGATGCGGATCCGAGCTTCAAGGGAGGCTGTGTGGCGAGGACCGTCCGGGTCCACCCGGTGGCGGACTTGGAGGAGGAGATGCCGGCCCTTCTGGCCCCTCTGGGCGAGACGCTACAGACCGTGGCCCTCGAGGCTCCCGAGTCCAGGCGAGGAGGGCTGGCCCACTCTCTCGCCCACAGCGGTGCCCTCAGGATCAGCGACCTGAAGGGGATGCCGTGGCCTCCGGCCTGGTGGCACCACGATGGTCGGTCTCCGTTGCGGAGCCTGGTCCGGTTCGTGGACCTGGAAGGAGCGGAGTAGCTGGTGAGATGGGCGGCGCCCCGAGTCCATCTCTGAGACGGAGCGGTACCGGAGCATGACCCAAGGCGTCGGGTCACTCCTCCTCGGGCTGTTGGTTGGATCTCCAGATGACCATTTGCCGGGTGCCGTTGGGGCTTTCCTCGACTCGGACCGTGAGAATGTCCCCTTCCTCGATCCCGAGATCGTCACGCATGTCTTGAGGGATGGTGATCCTTCCTCCCACGCCCACGCTCACTTCGCTGTAGTAGCGAGTCCGGTAGATGGCCATCCCGTCTCCTCTCTTTTATTACCGATGAAGAGCGCAAACCCTGCGTCCGTCGGGCCCCGATCGGTCGGCGACGCGCTCCCCCAGTCCGAACGACCGAAAGCCATAGAACCCGTACAAACCCCGCTTGGTCCGTGGGGGTCCCTCGTTCCAGATCGGGCCCATCCGCAGGGTCGGGGGGCTCAAGGGAGGAGGGAACGAAGGAACGCCACGAGCTGGTGATCCTCCAGGTTCCGGGCGGTCTGCACGGCTTCTTCCCAGGAAGGCTCGATGATCACCGGGATGGTCCGCAGAGGAGGGTCCTCCGTGGTTCCGTCGGCTGGAGAAAACGCCAGGAGGCCCCGGTAGGTCTTGGGACGCCGCGGGTCGGGATCGAACTCGAGAAAGACGTCCCAGAACCGCCCTTCATGGCCGATGGTGGCGATATGCTGACCCGGGGCCGGGTCCTCGGGGGTCGGGCGCCGCTGTAGGGTCATGGGGCTAAGCTAATGCGGCCCCTCCGGGCTCAGGAAGGGACGGGCCGGGAACTGAGAGGGGGTAGCCGGGCGTCGGCGGTCACGAGTCTTCCGGAGTCAGGCGCTCCTCCACCGATTCCTCCCCGCCCTGGCCAGGCCCATCCTCTTCGCCGTCGTGTTCGCCTCCCGAGGCCGTATCGTCCCCGTCCGGTTCTCCACCTCCCTCGGTCCTGACCGGGAAGGGCTCCGTGGCCAGCCCCGTGTAGAGGGTCCGGTGGGGGAAGGGAATCTCGATCTCTTCGGCGTCGAACCGGGCTTTCACTTCCTCCAGGAGGCTGTTCCTCAAGGGGAGCCAGTTCTCCTTGATCGTCCAGACGGCGAAGCGGAGGTTGATGGAGGAGTCGCCGAAACCCTCGAAGACGATCATCGGCTCCGGCTCCATGAGCGCCCGGGGATTCCGTCTGGCCACGTCCATCAGAACCTCCCGGACCCGGACCAGGTCTTCCTTGTAGGCCACCCCCACCATGAGGTCGAAGCGGCGAATCGGGAAGCGGGTGATGGTGGTCACCTCGCTCTTCACGATGGTTTCGTTGGGAATTCGGACGAACCGGTTGTCGAAGGTTCGGAGCTTCACCGAGAGGACGTCCACGGAAAGGACCCGGCCCACGGTGTCTCCCACCTGGATCACGTCGTCCACCTGGAAGGGCTGCTCCGCCAGGAGGAAGAAGCCGCTGATCACGTTGGAGACACTGGTCTGGGAGGCGAAGCCCAGGGCGATCCCCACGATCCCTGCCGCTCCCAGTAGCGGGGTCAGGCTGAAGCCGAGCTGTCCGAGGACGGAAACGACGACCAGGGCCAACCCCGGATAGAAGACGAGCTGGCCGGCGATGAGCCCGTGATGGGACGTGTAGCGTTGGGACACCCACCGCCGAAGCCAGCGCTTGGCGATCAGTACGACGCCCAGGCCCAGAAGGAAGAGGAGGAAGGCCCGAAGGAAGTCCCCCAACAGGGCAAGATCGATCCATTCGGGCAAGAGCGTCATGGGGCGCCCCCGCGGACGGCTCTCCTCACGGCGGGAACCCGAGTCCGGAGAAGGAGCGGATCCGATCGAAGGTCCAGGCTCGCAGCCCCGACGGCGCCGTCACCCGTGGCTCTGCCACCTGGTGCGCTTCCGGAGCCTCCTCGGGTGGCCCCCCCCCTTTCTCGATCAGGCTCTCCTCCGATTCTCCCTGGTAGCGGACCGTGGCCACGTCGGTCCAGATGCGCCCCGGGCTTTCCTCATAGAGTGCCAGGTGCTCCACCTTCAACAGAAGCTTTTCCACCCGGAGGTCCTGTTGAGACCTGTTCCAGAGTTGGACCGGCGCCACCGCCAGATGAGGGAGGAAGAGTTCGGCACGCATGGCGCGTCGGGCAGTGGTGGGGAGCCAAAAGGCCAGCTCTCCCCTCATGGGATCGCCCCACCAGGTGTCCGACATGGTGACGGTCGGGATCTCCTCCAGCAGCGCTCCTTGCAGACCGGGAACCCGGACCTGGATCGAGAGAGGGACCCGGACGTACACGCGGGCTCCCGCTCCCCGGCTGAGCCGGAACACCCGCTCCGGTTGCAGCACGATGGACCGAGGGGGAAGAACGGGGTGCAGGTCCACCCGGCCCACGGGGCCCGCCGTGGCCCATCGCTCCCAGCGTTCGTCGTCGATGGGAGGGGGCGGAGGAGGCGGCCCTTGCCGGAGTCGGAGGCGCCCCTCCTCCGAGCTCTCGGCCTCGTGGGAGAGCCACACCTCCCCTTCTCGCAGCCAGATCCAGAGGACCTTGGGGCCCAGGGTCACCGTCACCGGCGTGTCGGGGGCCAAGGCATAGCCCCCCCACGGGTGGGACAGACCCCCATCGTCTCGGGTGCTGGTGTGCTCGCTCAAGTTCTCGGGGCCCGCCTCCGTTGAGTGGTCTCTGTCGGGAAGTATGGAGGCCCCGCGTGGGCGGGGCAACAGAGGCCCACACCCTTCGATCAGCGCCGTTGACAGGCTCACAGACCCCACCTAACTTCCCGGCCGTTTGGCACTGAGGCGGACCCTGCAACGAGCGACCGTCGGTCCCGGACACAGGTTTCTTATGAGGAAACAGTGGATCCTCGCGGCCGTCTTCGCGGTCGCCACGCTTGCTTCGCTGGCCTTCGTGGAGGCCCGCGAGAACGGGAACCCGGCTGTGGCCGGGGATGACACGGAGGCCCAGGCCGCCCAGGCCCAGGCGTCCTTCGACGATCCCATCGCCTTCCCCCACGACGTACACGTCCAGGAATACCAGATCGACTGCCAGTACTGCCACTTCTCCGTCGAGCGCTCGAGCAGCGCCGGCCTTCCCCCCATGGCTACGTGTATGGGTTGCCACGCGGTGGTGGACGGAAGCGAGAACCCGGAGGAAGTGGAGCGATTGCGCGAGTTCTGGGAGGAGCGGGAGCCCATCCCCTGGAACCGGATCTACAAAGTGTCCGACCACGTCCAGTTTCCGCATATGCGGCACATCTCGGCCGGGGTGGATTGCGCCACGTGCCACGGCGATGTGGAAGGGATGGGGGTGATCGAGGAGGTGGAGCAGGAGCTCACCATGGGCTGGTGCGTGAACTGCCACGTGGAGGAGCAGGCCTCCATCGACTGCGCTGTGTGCCACTACTGAACCGGACTTCGACCGGGGACCGGCCTGCGGCTTGGTCGGCCCCGGTGGCCACCCGATTACGGATGGGCTAGAGGGTACTCCATGAGCGACGGGATGAAGAGGCGAGACTTCCTGAAGGTGGCCGGCGTGGCCGGCGCCGGTGCAGGCATGTTCGGCTGCTCCACGGAAAACGTGGAGCGCCTCATGCCGTACGTGGTGCCTCCCGAGGAGATCACGCCCGGGGTGGCCACCTGGTATTCCACCGTTTGCGGCGAGTGCCCGACCCAGTGTGGAGTGTGGGTCCGAACCCGGGAGGGCCGGGCGGTGAAGGTGGAGGGGAATCCCAACCACCCGGTCTCCGGGGGAGCCCTCTGCGCCCGGGGCCATTCCACCCTCCAGGGCCTCTACGATGCGGATCGGCTGGCGACCCCCATGCGGCCCCGAAATGGGGAGCTGGAGCCCGTCGATTGGGAGGAGGCGGAGGAGATTCTGGCGGACGGCCTCGGTGCGGCAGGCGATAACCTGCTGCTCCTCCACGGCCGGGCCGGGCCGTCCCTGACGAGCCTCATGGACGCCTTTGCCCAGGCCACTGGAGGTCAGAGGGTCGAGTACGATGCTCTGGCCCACGCTTCTCTCCGGGAGGCGACCCGGATCGCTTTCGGCCGGGACGTGGTTCCCACCTTCGACTTCGAGGCTTCGCGCTTCACCCTCTCCTTCGGGGCCGACTTTCTGGAGACATGGCTCTCGCCGGTGGAGCATGGCCGGGGATTCGCCCGCTCGTCCAGCGTGGACGAAGCCGGAGGTGAGAAGGGCCGGTTCGTTTTCCTCAGTTCCCGACTCTCCCTGACGGGCCAGAACGCGGATGAATGGATTCCCATCCGGCCCGGATCGGAAGCTGCGGTGGCGCTGGCCGTGGCCCGGGAGATCGCGGACATGGGAGGGGACGCCGGTCCCTATGATGCCCTTCTCCAGGAATACGACGCGGAGGTGGCCGGAGAGCTGGCCGGTGTACCCGGCGACTCGATCCGGGAGCTGGCGGCTACCTTCGCCGAAGAGCCCAGCTTGGCCGTAGGACCCGGCCTGGGGGGTCAGCATCGCCACGCCACTGCGGCCAATCTGGCGGTCCTGGTCCTGAACGCCGTGGCGGGGAATGTGGGGGAGACCCTCAGGGTGGGGCGCCCGGACCGGAGCGCTCCGGGTGAAGGGTACTCCACCTTGGAGGGGGTCACGGAACAGATGGCGGGTGGAGGTTTCGATGCCGCCATCGTCCAGGGGGCGAACCCCCTCTATACGCTTCCTCCGGGAGCCGGATTCCGAGAGGCCTTCGACGCCGTTCCGTTCAAAGTGGTGGTGGGCACGCACCTGGACGAGACGGCCATGGCCGCCGATCTGGTCCTGCCCGATCGTCATCCGCTGGAGGCTTGGGGAGACTCGAACCCGCGGCCCGGGGTCTATGCCGTCCAGC
>SKSR01000174.1 GCA_007122885.1 Gemmatimonadota bacterium | reverse complement strand
GTCCTGGATCTCACGCCGCTCGTAGAACCGGACCCCCCCCACGATCTGATAAGGCACCCCGGCTCGACGGAAGGCATCCTCCAAGGCCCGGGACTGGGCGTTGGTACGGTAGAGGACGGCGAAGCTCGCGTACCGTCGAGGCGGTGCTTGCGGGTCCGCAGCGCCACCCTTCCACTCCTCCACCTTTCCCACGATCCACCGGGCTTCATCCCGCTCGTCGGCACACTCCACCACCAAGAGGAGATCGCCTCCGGCCCGGTCCGTCCGCAAAGCCTTTTCCTTTCTGCGGAGATTCCGCCGAATGACCTGGTTCGCGGCCTGCAGGATCCGATCGGTGGATCGGTAGTTCCGCTCCAGCCGAACCACCCGGGCGCTCGGGAAGGTGGACTCGAAATCCAGAATGTTCCGGATGTCGGCCCCTCTCCAGCCATAGATGGACTGGTCGTCATCACCCACCACCATGAGGTTCCCGTGCCCCTCCGCCAGGAGCTCCAGAAACCGGAACTGGGCCCGGTTCGTGTCCTGATACTCGTCCACCAACAGAAAGGCGAATCGGTTCCGGTACTGATCGAGGACCTGCGGGTGGTCCTGGAAGAGCTCCACCGGCTTCACCAGGAGGTCGTCGAAATCGAAGGCGTTTTGCTCCTTGAGCGAGCGCTGGTATTCGGGGAAGACCTTGGCTACCTGGCGCAGGAAGAGGTCGAAGCCGTCTCCGTGGTCCTCCCAGAACTCCTGCGGCGTGACGAGTTGGTTCTTGGCATCCGACAGGACCTGCCGAATCGCCTTGGGCTTCCACCGCTTCGGGTCCACGTCCAGGCTTTCCTGGACCCGCTTCACCTCCCGGAGGCTTTCCTCGGCATCGAAGATCGAGAACGTGCTGGACCATCCCAGGCGGTCAGCGTGCCGGCGGAGCAGGCGAGCCCCCAGGGAATGGAAGGTGCCGATCCAGATCCCGGCCGGATCACCGCCCAGGAGCCCCCGAATCCGCTCCCGCATCTCCCCGGCGGCCTTGTTGGTGAAGGTCACGGCCAGGACCCGCTCCGGGGGAACGCCGTGCTCCTGGATGAGGTGGGCCACGCGGCTGGTGAGGACGCGGGTCTTCCCGGATCCGGCCCCGGCCAGAACGAGGAGCGGGCCCTCCACGTGTTCCACCGCTTCCCTCTGTTCCGGATTCAAGGTTTCCAGATGACCTGGCTCCTCGCGCACTTCCCCGTCGGGCATTTCCAGCACAGATCCTCCGCGTTCCGCCGTGACCTTCACCCGGAGATGCGGATTCCGAGCACACGAACGGCCCCGTCCGACAGGCCCGGGGCCGGCAGGCTCTACCCCGACGCGGCGGGAAGTTTCACCCGGAACGAAGAGCCCGAGGGCCCGGTGCGGTGAAGCTCAACCCGGCCTCCGTGGACGCGCTCCACGATCCTCCGGGTGAGCGCCAGGCCCACTCCCCAACCTCCCTGCTTCGAGGTGACGCCAGCTTCGAATAGGTTGTCCTGCAGCTCGGGATCCACCCCCCCTCCCTCGTCCTCCACGTACAGATGCACCCAGCGGTCCCGTTCCTCGCCAACGACCGGAACTTCGCTGCGGAGCACGATGGCACCGTTCCGCCCCGCCATGGCATCCAAGGCGTTCTTCACCAGATTCTCCAAGGCCCACGCCAGAAGCACCGGACTCCCGAGGACCGGAGGGGTGGAATGGTCCATCTGCACCCTCAGGGCCACCTCCGAGCCCAGACGTGGCATGCGGGAACGTAGATATCCTTCCAGATCGGCCACCACGGAGCGGAGGTCCATGACCTCCAGCTTCACCTCCCGCCCGATGAGCTCGAAACGGCGGCTCACCCGCTCGAGGCGCTCCACGTCTTGTTCCATGGCCCGGGCCACTTCTCCCTCGTCCAACCCTCGCGGCCGTTCATCCGATGAGAGACGGAGGACCTCGACCCAGCCCTGAAGGGAGGAGATCGGGGTGCCGAGCTGGTGAGCCAGCTCCCGGGCCATGGAATTCCATGCCCGCTCCGCCTCGGCCTTCCGCTGGGAGCGAACCACGACCACCCCGAGAACGAAGACGAGGAGCAAGCCCGTCACCTGAAGCCACGGAATCCAACGAAGTCGCTGAATCTCGGGTGGGTCGCCGAAGTGGACTCGCACAATTTCCGGGTCCCCCACCGGCGGATTTCGGGCGTCCAGCCGGCGAGCGTACCTTCGAGCCGCCGACTGGCCCTCCGTGGTGGAAAGGTCCGCGGAGATGCTCAGGTTCACGGCATCGAAGATGGTGTCGCCCGGACCGGAAAGGACCAGGGGTACCCCGGACTCCACGATGATCTCCTGGAGGCGCACCAGTGCCTGATCCGCCCGAAGGGGGTCCGGGTCCGACAGCCCGGCCTGCACCTCCGAGAACATCTGGGTCATGGTCTCCACGTCCGCCCGGAGGGCTCGGACGAGGCCCTCCGTATAGACCAGATACCACCCGAGGAGGAGGAGGAAGAGGAACGTGAGAACGAGGGTCCAGTTCACCCGTCGCATTTACGACGCCTCGAAGCAGGCCCCCCTTCTTCTCCCGAGCTCAGGAGGGGGAGATTCGGTCGGTCCCCAGCCGATCCTGGAGGACCCGGGGGATTCGGACGGAGCCGTCCTCCTCCTGGTAGTTCTCGAGGAGCGCCACCATGAGCCGAGGGAGCGCCAGTCCGGAGCCGTTCAACGTATGCACGAACTCGGGCTTTCCACCGCCACCCTCCGGTCGATACCGAAGGTTGGCCCGCCGAGCCTGGTAATCCGTGAACGTACTGCAGCTCGACACTTCGAGCCACTGCTCGACTCCCGGCGCCCAGACCTCCAGGTCGAAGGTCAGAGCGCTGGCGTATCCCAGATCGCCTGCGGCCAGGCGCACCACCCGGTAGGGAAGCTCCAGGATCCGAAGTATGCGCTCGGCTTCCCCGAGGAGCTCGTCCAGCCCTTCCCTGCTCCGTTCCGGGGTCTCGTACCGAACCAGCTCCACCTTGTCGAACTGGTGTACCCGGAGGAGACCTCGGGTGTCCTTCCCCGCGGCCCCGGCCTCTCGCCGAAAACAGGGTGAGTAGGCGGTGTACCGGATGGGGAGGTCCGAGAAGCGAACGATCTCGTCCCGGTGGAGGTTCGTCACCGGAACCTCCGCCGTGGGAATGAGCCAGAGGTCGTCCCTCTCGGCCACGTACGAGTCCGCCTCGAACTTGGGAAGCTGCCCCGTACCGGTCATGGTTTCCCGGGTGACAAGATATGGGATCCGGAGCTCCTCGTAGCCGTGCTCCGAGACATGGAGCTCCAGCATGAAGTCCACCAGCTTCCGCTGATAGCGGGCGCCCATCCCGGTGAGGAGGGGAAAGCCCGATCCCGAAACCTTGGCGGCCCTGGGCAGGTCCAGAACGCCCAGGCGTTCCCCCAGGTCCCAGTGGGGGAGGGTGTCGAAGCCCAGGTCCGGAAGCTCTCCCCACTCCCGCACGACTTCGTTGTTTTCCTCCCCTCCCGCCGGCACCTCGGGGAGGGGGACGTTGGGGATCAGGAGGAGCCGTTCCTGGATCCGCTCCTCCGCCTTCCGGATCCGCTCGTCGAACTCGTCGATCCTTTCGCCCACCTCCCGCATTTCTCGGATCCGGTCCTCGGCGTCCTCCCCCCTCCCCTTGGCCTCGCCGATCTCCTTGGAGACCCGGTTCCGGCGGGCCTTCAGGTCGTTGGCCTCGGACAGGGCTTCCCTCCGATCCTGGTCGAACTGGAGGACCTCCTCCAGAAGCTCCCGCCCTTCCTTCGCCCCCCTTCTCTCCAGACCTTCGATAACCCATTCGGGTTCCGACCGGATCCGCCGCAGATCGAGCATCCGGTCAGTCCGTCGGGGGAACGAGGTTTCGGTTATTGCAGTCCGGGCTCACGTCGAAGATGAAGGTGAAGGTACCCCGTGCCGCATTCACCTCCCTGGGTTCGACCTTTCCGTAGAAAACGCACCGTTGGCCGAAGCGGCCCGTCTGCTCGTGGGTCCGAACGATGTAGAGGGTCCCGGCCTCCAGGTCCACCGGCTCGTCCGTCACGTAGACGGCCGTATCGGCCGGCGCCTCCTCCACCTCCTCCCACTCCATACCCGGCATGGGAACGATCCCGGCGCGAGAGTCCCGGTGCCCGAGGGCCTTGGGGGGAACGAGGCGGAGACGGTCCCCGGCTCGTTCCAGAGCGAAGTCCCACCGGCCGTCGATACCCGGATCCTCCGGCTTCACAGGGGTCCGTTCGAACAGGTTGAATGCCGAACGAAGTCCCGGTTCCGGCCGGTCGAGGGCATAGATGGTGGCCTCCTGCCGATTCTCGGACCAGCGGATGGCGAAGGGGTCGTCCCCGCACGCCGCCACCATGCCGGAGAGGATGGCGAGGCCCGTGAGGAGGAGTGTGGCACGAGGTCCAGACATGGCCGCTCAGCGTATGGGGGTGCTCCGGGGCGAGAACCGGCCCGCAGGAAGCGCAAGAGACTACCCGACCGCGCCCCCCGCTGTCAACCGGACGAACGGGCCGGGATCGCTTGACTTTACACCGCCCGGCCGGTAGGTTCCCGCGCCTGTCGCCAGGGGGATGCGCTTTCCCCCGGACGCGACACGGAGCTTCCCACTCCCTCGAGCCCGCCGGAACGATCCCGTTGGCCGTCCGAGACCCCCACCTCCACGTAATCGTCCTGGCCGGCGGGATCGGGGCCCGCTTCTGGCCGGCGAGCACGCCGTCCGTCCCGAAACAGCTCCTCCCCCTGGGAGGGGATCGGCCGCTGATCCGGGAAACCGTGGATCGGGCTCTGCGCCTCGTCCCCCCCGATCGACTGGCGATCCTGACCGGCTCCCATCTCCGAGGCCCCATTGCACGAACCCTCCCTCCGGAAACCGGGAAATCGTTCCTGGTGGAGCCTCGGCCTCGTGGAACAGGTCCGGCCCTGGCCTGGGCCGCATGGACTCTGGCGCGACAGGATCCGGAGGCCATCCTTCTTTCCCTGCACTCGGATCACGTGGTGTCCCCGGAGGAGGAGTTCCTGGACAGCCTACGGGCGGCTTGCCACATAGCCCGCACGGAAGACTCGCTGGTCACGCTGGCGGTGCCCCCGACTCGGCCGGAAACCGGCTACGGATACATCCGCCCGGGAGCGGTCCTGGAACCCGGTTCCCCGTGGGATCGATTCCGGGCCTTTCGCGTTCGATCGTTCGTGGAAAAGCCCGACGTGGAACGGGCTCGCCGGTACCTGCGGGACGGCTTCCTCTGGAACAGCGGCATTTTCGCGTGGACCGCTCGCCGTTTTCTGGAGGAAGTCCGGATCCATGCGCCCGAGGTCGCGACTCACCTTCCTCTCCTGGAGGCCGGGGACACGGACGGGTTCTTCCGGACGGTCCCACCCATATCGGTGGACGAGGCGGTGCTGGAGCGGAGCGGACGGGTCGCATCAGTGGAGGCCACCTTCCAGTGGGACGATGTGGGAACATGGGAAGCGCTCAGGAGAACCCGAACCGCCGACGGGGACGGGAACGTGGCCCTGGGCGCGTCATACCCGGTGGCCGCTCAAAACAACACGGTCTTCGCCCCCGATGAGACGGTAGTGCTCTTCGGAGTGGAAGGCCTCCTGGTGGTCCGAAGCGGAGGAATCACCTTGGTGGCATCCCGCGAGCGGGCCGGAGAGCTCAAGGAACTTCTGAAAGCGCTTCCGGAGGCGCTTCGCAACCCGGACGGAGGCCACCCGCACAGGAACCCGGAAGAATGAGCGCGCCGGACCGGCTGTATCTTTTCGAGGACCGAGTGGCGAGAAGCTGGGCTCCCTTCGCGCTGACCCGCCCGGTGGGAGAGCTCATGGTGGGGGCCCGACTCCTCCGTGAGCGGGCGGAGCTGGCCTGGGGACGCCCCTGCTCAGGCTATCTGGGTGCTACCGAGCTCGCCGGTTTCCACGAGGAAGCGGCTCCCCCCGTCTTGGCCGCAACCCGGGAGCCCCACGGTGACGGACCCACAGTACTCCTGTCCAGCCGGGTCATGTGGGCGAGAGACCCGACGGGGGCCCCCGCCCCCCCTCCCGCAACCCGGGAAGCCCTGGAGGCCGGGCACAATCGCACCCTCGTAGTGGAGGAAACGGTCGTGGGATGGATCCTTTCCCCGGGCGCCTCCCTGCCGAGCACCGAACTTCTGGCGGAGCCCCGCATTCTGGAGGATGCCGCTCCCCTCGCCCTGTCCGGAGCCGTCCTGGAGCGACCCTGGGATCTCCTTCGGCACCAACCGGAACAGTTGATGGAGGACTTGGCGGAGCTGGCCACCGGTACCCCCGACGAAACCGATTGGCATGTCCTCGGGAAGGACGCCCCCCTTCCGGAAGGGGTCTCACGAATCGGCAACCACCCCCTGATCGTCGGCCCCGAGGTGGTCTTGGAACCGGGCGTATCGGTGGACCTGCGCCACGGACCCGTAGCTCTGGGGCGGGAGGTGGAAGTGCGAAGCTTCACGCGGTTGGAGGGTCCCACCTATGTGGGACCCTACTCCATGCTGCTGGGTGGTCCTCTCTCCCGGGTGTCCGCCGGTCCGGTCAGCCGGCTCCGGGGGGAGGTTTCGGACAGTATCCTCCTCGGGTACACGAACAAGGCCCACGACGGATACCTGGGCCACTCCGTGGTGGGCCGGTGGGTCAACCTGGGTGCCGGCACCACGAACAGCGATCTGAAGAACAACTACGGCACGGTCCGGGTCCGCACGCCGGAAGGAGACCAAGATACGGGGCTGATCAAGGTGGGCTGCTTTCTCGGGGACCACGTGAAGACGGCGATTGGAACCCTACTGGGCACCGGAGCCGTGGTGGGGGCCGGGGCCAACCTCTTCGGGGGAACCCCGGTCGGAAGGTGCGTGCCCCCCTTCGCGTGGGGAATCGCCGGAACGTCGGCCTACCAGGTCGATCGCTTCGTGGATACGGCCCGGACCGCCATGGCCCGGCGCGGAGTCGAATTGTCCACCGGTGCAGAGGAGCTCCTCAGGCGAGCTTGGCATCGCTCCCGGCCTCCCCGAGAGAGGGCATCCGGCAGGTGAAACTCGCCGTGCTGGGAAGTGGAAGCCGGGGCAACGCCACCCTCCTGGGTTCCGGAGGACGATGGATCCTGGTGGACGCCGGTTTCAGCGGAAAGCAGGTGGAGGAGCGGCTCGACACCCTCGACGTTCCGGTGAACGGGGTGGAAGGCATCGTGGTCACCCATGAACATGTGGACCACACTCGGGGCATCGGCGTCCTGGCCCGACGTTACGGAATCCCCCTCTACATGACCCCCGGAACGCGGGAAGCGTGCGCGCACCTTCTCAAGGGGACGGAATCGGTGGTGGAGTACCGACCGGGACGGAGCTTTCGAGTGGCTGGACTCACCGTGGCCCCTTTTCTCACCGTCCACGATGCAGTGGACCCGGTGGCGGTGACGGTTTCGGGCCCGGAGTGCGGAAGCCGCGTGGGACTGGCCATGGATCTGGGCCGCCCCACGGCTCAGATCCGTCACTCCCTCAGGGATTGCCATTTCCTGGTTCTGGAGGCCAACCACGACGAACGGCTCCTCCGGGAGGGCCCCTACCCTCCCACCGTGCAGGCACGCATCGCCTCCAGCCACGGCCACCTTTCCAATCATGCGGCGGCCCAGTTCGCCAGGGAACTCCTCCATCCGGGGCTGGCCGGTATCATCCTGGCGCATCTCTCCCAAGAATGTAATCGACCGGAGCTCGCCCGCCGAGTCATACGGGACGCACTGACTACGGCCGGATTCAGGGGATACCTGGGCGTGGCTCGACAGGATCAGCCCACCGACCTGATGGACCTGACCCGCCTTCGGTCCGCCAACGGCTCGGACCAGCTCACCCTCTTCTGAGCCATCACCACCACAGGGCTCGACCGCTCCAGGACGGGCCCATGGCGTCCCGCGGTCAAAGGCCCAGGAGTCTGAGGAAGTCGTTGCCGAGAGCCAGAGCCATGATTCCCAGGATGACCACGAATCCTACCTGGCTCCACCGGAGCCGTTGCTCCACTGAGACGGGCTTCCCCCGAACGGCTTCAATGGCCAGAAAGACGAGCCAGCCGCCGTCCAGAATCGGGATAGGGAGCAGGTTGAGGATGGCAAGATTGATGGAAAAGAGGGCCATGAACTGGAGGAAGACGGCCATCCCCGCCTGGGCGGCCTGTCCGGAGGCCTCCCCGATGGTCACGATGCTTCCCAGGTTTCGGGGAGAAAGCTGTCCGGTGACCAGGTCCCGCAGAAAGCCCAGGATCAGCCCCGTGACCGCCACGGTCTCGTTGAAGCCGTGGATCACCGCCTCGCCCGGCCCCATGCCCACGTAGACGGCCTCCGGAGCGTCCTGGAAAACCCCGATCTGGCCTACGGTCCGCATCTCCCCCGTGATGGGGTGCCGCTCCTCCACCCCGGCGGGGGTGAGGACGCGGGTGAGCTCGCCGCCGTCCCGTTCCACCGTCAGCTCCGTCTCCTGGCCCGGCCGCTCGCGAACGGCGGACTGGAAATCCCACCAGTGGGCCACGGGTACGCCCTCCACGGCCACTATCAGATCCCCGCCCTGGAGGCCGGCCCGAGCGGCCGGAGAGCCCGGCTCCACGTCCAGGACCCGGGCTTCCGCCCACCAGTTCAGCGAGCGGACCACCTGGTTGCGCTGCCCCTCACTTTCGGGAAGGACCACCTCCACTCGGCCGGCCGGATCGTCGAAGTGGACGGCCATCGGCCCGGAGGGTGCCTCCATGATCCCACGGCGAACATCTCCCCAATGAACCACCTCCCGGTCACCGATCCGGACCAGACGGGCTCCGGACGGGATCTCCTCCAGGGCCTCCACCCCCTCTGGGAGGAAGTCGGCCCGAACCTGGGCCAAGCGGTCCGTATCCATCTCGGCGCTTCCCCAGACCGCAGCCACGATGGTGTAGGCGGCAAAGGCGAAAAGCATGTTCATGATCACGCCGGCCGAGATCACCAGAGCCCGCTCCCACACGGACTTCTGGTCGAAATCGCTCTCCCTGGGCTGCCGTTCCGAGCCGTCCCCACCGCCCTCGATCGCTTCCAGGACTTCGTCCCCCATCCCGGCCATCTTCACATAGCCCCCGAGAGGGATTGCGGACAAAACGTACTCGGTCCCGTCCCGATGGAAGCCCCAGACTCGAGGGCCCAACCCGATGGAGAAGCGCTCCACCCGGATGCCGACCCACTTGGCAGCCCAGAAGTGGCCCAATTCGTGGACGAAGATGAGTACGCCCAGAACGATGATCGTGGCGAGGATCGTCATGCTTCGGTCTTCATTCCTTTCGTGTCCCTGACCGTCGGGCCTCCAAGCGCCGGACTCCCTCCTCGGCCCGGTCACGAGCCTCCCGGTCGGCCTCCATCACGTCTTCCACCTCCCCCACCTCCCGCTCCCTGTGTCCGTCCAGCACGCCGGCGACCACCTCGGGCATTCCCATGAACCCGATCCGCCCCGCGAGAAACGCACCCACCGCCACCTCGTTGGCCGCGTTGAATACGGCCGGGGCCGTACCTCCCCGCCGGCCCGAATCCACCCCCAGTTGGAAGAGAGGGAAAGCCTCCCGGTCCACTTCCTCGAAGGTCAGGGGCGAAGACCGAATCGGGTCGAAGGTCTGCAACTCAGGATCCCCCACCCTCTCCGGATAGGCGAGGGCGTAGAGAATGGGAAGCTCCATTGTGGGCAAACCCACCTGCCCCAGCACCGAACCGTCCACGAACTCGACGAATGAGTGGACGATGGACTGGGGATGAACCACCACCTGAATCCGGTCGTACGGAATACCGTAGAGGAAGTGGGCCTCGATCACCTCGAGAGCCTTGTTCGCCAACGTGGCGGAATCGATGGTGATTTTGGCCCCCATCTCCCAGGTGGGGTGCTTCAACGCATCCCCGGGGGTCACTTCCTCCAGGTCTCGCACCTCCCACCCGCGGAACGGTCCTCCCGATGCCGTGAGGACGAGCCGCTGCACGTCCCTTCCAGATGAGTACCCTTCCAAGCACTGGAGGATCGCAGAGTGCTCGCTGTCCACCGGAACGAGTTCCCCTCCGCCTTTCCCGGCAGCGGCCATGACGAGATCTCCCCCCGCCACCAGCGATTCCTTGTTGGCCAGGGCCAATCGCTTCCCACTTCGGAGGGTCCGGAGGGTGGGCTCGAGCCCCGCGCTCCCCACCAATGCGTTGACCACCACATCGGCCCCCCGACCTTCCGCAAGATCCAGGATCGCCTCACGGCCCGCCCGCCACCGGGCTCCCGAGTTCGCTTCCCCTCGCGGAAGAGCATCCGGGTCTCCCAACACCGCCTCCCGGGCTCCGTGACGTACGACCTGCTTCGAAAGAGTGCCGTGGGAGCGGTGGGCGGCCAGACCGACCACCTGGAAGCGATCGGGATGCCGGGCCACGACTCGCAGAGTGCTCTCTCCTATGGAGCCCGTGGAGCCGAGGATCGAGATCCGGATCACACCAACCGTCCTATGAGCACGAGGAGGCCGTAACTGACCGGAAGAACCAGGTATAGGGAATCGAAGCGGTCCAAGATGCCGCCATGGCCCGGAAGGACGCCCCCGGAGTCCTTCACTCCGGCGGCCCGTTTGAGGAGCGACTCCGCCAGGTCACCCACCTGAGCCACAACCCCGATGATCCCCCCCATGAAAAGGACGTGGAGGGCGGTGAGCTCCAGAGAAGCGAGGCCCGACAGGAAGAAGTGCCCGAAAATGGCCGCGGCCCCCAGGGCCCCCACCAGGGCGGCCACCCCTCCGGCCACCGTCTTGCCCGGGCTGACGGAGGGAAACAGCTTCCGCCGACCCCACCGTCGGCCGGCAAAATATGCTGCCGAGTCGGCGGCCCAGGTCACCGCCAGCGGGAAAAGGAGGAGAGCCACTCCCTCCCACCGAGGGTCCGAAGCCCCCGCCTGGCCCGGAAACTCTCGAATCAGAAGGGCGAAGGAGAGGGTTCCTCCGGCGTAGACGCTTCCGACCACGGTGGCGCCCACCGCATCCAACGGGTTCCCTCCCGGGCCGCGGAGCCAGAGAGCGAACACCAGGGTGCAGAGGGTGAGACCGAGGACGAGCACCCACGTCCACGCTGCGACAACGGCGAATTCGGAATCCCTGGCCGCGAAGACGACCATCAGGGCGGCCGCCGGAACTCCGAGCCACGGGAAGGGGGCGTTGCCCCGTGCCCGGGCCAGCTCGAAGAGTTCGCGGGCTCCCAAGGCGGCCAGAGATGCCACGGCCAGGGCCAGGAGCCACCCCCCCTGGACGATGACGAGCACCCCGACCGGGATTCCCACACCCGCCACGAGCCACCGACGGCTCAGCTCACCTTCCACAGCGCTCACACCCCCATCCTCGCTCAGCGGGCTCCCACCCGTCCGAACCGCCTTTCACGACGGGCGAACTCTCCGATGGCGGCATGAAAATCCGAACGGGTGAAATCGGGCCAGAGATCCTGAGTCGTGTGGATCTCGGTGTAGGCCATCTGCCAGAGCATGAAGTTGCTCAG
>SKSR01000358.1 GCA_007122885.1 Gemmatimonadota bacterium | reverse complement strand
CGTGTTCCGGGGCACCTTGGTCGTGCTGGCTCTGGCTGTGGTTGTGGGTGCGTATCTGGTCTGGGTGGGCGGTTGGCCCATCTTGATCCTCGGGCTGGCCGCTCTCGTCTGCGCCGTAGGGTACACGGGAGGGCCCTTTCCGCTGGCCTACCACGGACTCGGGGACGTTTTCGTGTTCGTTTTCTTCGGTCTGGCGGCGGTAGGGGGGACGTACTGGGTCCAGGCGGGCCATTTCCATCCGGAGCTCCTTCTGGCGGGTGCGGGCGTGGGGTGCCTCAGCACGGCGCTCCTCGTGGTCAACAACCTTCGGGACCGGGAGACGGACGCGAGGGCGGGAAAGCGGACCCTGGCCGTCCGGCTGGGGGTTTCCGGGAGCCGGGTGCAGTACTCCGTCCTCCTGTTCCTGGCCTTCGGGACTCCTTCCGTCGGAATGACCCTCTTCGGCTGGAGCGCTTGGACGCTTCTGGCCCTCGGAGCCATTCGTCCGTTGTGGCACGCCTATACCACTATCCTCACCTTCGCCGACCCCCGCGAATTGAATCCCGTGTTGGGGCAGACGGCCCGGGGGGTTACCTGGTACGCCGCCCTCCTGACGGCGGGCTTCGTCCTTCCCGTCTGGGCCGGCTGAGACGGGGACATGTGTAGCTCCGTACCCGGACACCTGATCGAGGCTGCCCGGGAAGCTCTGGCCCACCAGGGGGTCGGTCCGGGGCGGCGGGTGGTCCTGGAGGTGGATCCGGATCCGGTGGGAGTTGCCTGGATCTTGGCGGCCGATGCCACCGGGGCGTGGGTCTCCCCTCTGAATCCGGGTTGGACCCTGCCCGAGCGTCGCCGGATCCTGGATCGTTTCCAGCCCCACCTCTACGTGACACGGACAGAGGAAGGAGGGGCGGACTCGCCGGAGGGCACCCTTCGGCTTTCCGCCCGCCGAATCCTTCCGTGTCAGGGTGACGCTCCGGGCTCCCGGGTCGTGGAGGGCGGCGGAGGGACGGTGGGGCGCGGCCGGGGCCGGGAGTTGGAGGGGCCGGATTCCTCCCCGTTCGATGTCCTCGAGGGGGGCTGGCTCCTATGGACCTCCGGGAGCACTGGGACCCCCCGGGGGGTCGTCCTGGACCGGGCGGCGTTCCGCGCCTCTGCCCGGGCCTCGGCCCTTCGGCTGGGGCTGGACCGCGCGGATTGCTGGATCGCCTCCCTCTCTCCGGCCCACGTGGGCGGGCTCGCCCTCCTCCTCCGGGCTCGGGATATCGGATGCTCCCTGGTGGCGCCCGGCCCCTTCGACCCGGAAGTGTTCTCTTCCTTCTTGGACGATGAGCGGGTGACCCACGCCTCCCTCGTTCCCGTCCAGTTGGAGCGGGTCCTGGAGGTTCGAGGCGACCGACCCTTCCAGGACGGGCTCCGGACCGTCCTGCTCGGCGGAGCGGCTGCCTCCCCGGAGCTTCTGGCGCGGGCGGTGGAGGCCCGGATTCCCGTGGCCTCGACGTGGGGCATGACGGAAGCGGCCTCTCAGGTGGCCACGGCTCCTCCCCCCCTGGTCAGTGAGAAGGCGGGAACCGTGGGGCCTCCCCTGGATGGGTTGAAGGTCCGCCGGGATCCGGAGTCCGGGGAGCTGGCCGTTCGCGGAAGCACCATGGCGCGTGGGGAGTTCCAGGGGACCGGGCTGGCGCCGACCCCACTGGTGGATCCGGAGGGGTGGTACTGGACCGGGGACGTGGGGCGGGTGGACGACGACGGCCACCTCTGGATCACCGGTCGCATCTCGGAGCGCATCGTCTCCGGGGGGGTGACCGTGGAGCCAGGGGAGGTGGAGAGCGTCCTCACGGCGGATCGCCGGGTGCGGGAGGCGGCCGTCGTAGGGCTCCCCGACTCGGAATGGGGCGAGCGCCCGGTGGCCCTCGTGGTTCCGGAGGGGCCGGCCTCGCCTACCTTGCCGGATGAGTTGAGCCGGGACCTTCGGGGCCTCCTCTCTCCGGCCAAACGGCCCCGGGAGGTTCGGGTCGCCAGGGAGCTGCCGAGGACCTCCACGGGGAAGGTGGACCGAGCCGCCGTCCGCGAGCTCCTTCACCGTGGAAAGGGCGGCTCCACACCGCCATGAGGATCGCAGAACCCTTCCCCTGCTCCGTGGAGGAGTTAACTTCCCGCGGCTCGACCTCGAAGTTCCGGAGCGGACACCCTCGAAGGCGCGACAACCCCACCCGAGCTCGATGATGGATCTCTTGCAGGAGTACCGCTGGCGCGGGATGCTCCACGACCACACCGAAGGGGCGCCGGAGGCCTTCGCCGCCGAACCCCTCACGGCGTATATCGGATTCGACCCCACGGCGCCCAGCCTCCATGTGGGCTCCCTCCTCCCCATCATGGGCCTGGTTCACCTCCAGAGAGCGGGCCACCACCCCGTGGCGCTGGTAGGGGGAGGCACCGGGCTCATCGGAGACCCCTCCGGAAAGACGGAGGAGCGGAAGCTCCTCACCAAGGAGGAGACGGAGGTGAATCTGGCGGGAATCAGGGGTCAACTCGAGCGCTTCCTGGACTTCGAGACCCCCGGGAACCCGGCCCGGATCGTGAACAACCTGGACTGGCTCGGGGAGTTTCGCTTTCTGGACTTCCTACGGGACGTGGGAAAACACTTTTCGGTGAACGCCCTGGTCCGGAAGGAGACGGTTCGCCGCCGCCTGGAGGACGACGAGTCGGGCATTTCGTACACCGAGTTCTCCTACATCCTCCTGCAGGCCTACGACTTTCTCGAGCTCTTCGACCGCTTCGGGTGCCGCGCGCAGCTCGGAGGAAGCGACCAGTGGGGCAACATCACCGCCGGAATCGACCTGATCCGGAGGACGCGGGGGGAGCGGGCCTACGGCGCCGTCTTCCCCCTGGTCACCACCCGCTCGGGAGGGAAGTTCGGCAAGACGGAGGAGGGGACGATCTGGTTGGATCCGGAACGCACGTCCCCGTTCAAATTCTACCAGTTCTGGTTGAACGTGGACGATGCCGATGTGGGCCGCTACCTCCGGTACTTCTCCCTCATGGCCAGGGAAGAAGTGGAGGAGTTGGAGGAGGCCACCCGGGAACGGCCTCGGGCCCGGGAGGCTCAAAAGGCCCTGGCCCGGGAGGTGACCGAGCGGGTCCACGGGCGGGAAGGGCTGGATCGGGCCCAAGCCGCCACCGGGGTTCTCTTCGGGGGCGGGGAGGTGGAGTCGCTCACTCCCGGAGAGATCGAAGAGGTGTTCGAGGACGTTCCTTCGGGGACCCTATCCCGGATGGACCTGGAGGGGGACGGCCGAAGCCTGGTGGAGATCCTGGCCGAGACCGGGCTCACCCGGTCCAGGGGGGAGGCCCGCCGGGCGCTGGAGCAGGGGGGAGTCTACCTGAACAACCGACGCGAGACGAACGTCCAGCGGCATGTGACGCTGGAGGATGCGGTGGCCGGCTCCTTCCTCGTGCTCAGAAAGGGGAAAAAGAGCTACCACCTGGTGCGGATCCAGGAGTGACCGGAGCGCTCCCTCGGACCTCGGGGGAGAGTTCGTAGGGCTGCCAGATCCCCGGACGGGCCGGGACGTACAGGATCTCGTGGGGAGCTTCGGTTCCCACTTCGGCGAAGAGGGGGACCTGGTCGAAGGCCCCAACCTGTATGATCTCCCGGCAGTCCAGGGCCACCATTCCACCGAACCGGACGTACTCGTGGTCCTCCAGCTCCACGGGCTCGTCGCCGTCGAACCACCCCCGCCCCGCCGCGTAGGTCCCGGGGAAGGCGACGTCCCCGCCCACCTCCCGGACGGAGACCCGCTCGCTCCCCACCAGGGTGTCACCGGCCGGCGTCACCACGATCTCCTCGTTGACCCCCGTGGCCAGACAGAGGCTGGACAATTCACCGAGCTCCGGCGCGTCCTCCGCCTCCTCCCCTTCAGGAGAATCGGGCGAGGCAGTGGGTGGCGGTGCCGCCCGGCGCTCGTCCGCCCGCGTGCTCCGCTGGGGGAACCGAGCCTGGACGGTGAGCCCGAAGCCCCAATCCCTTCCGAGCTGGGGGCCCTCCAGGTCGTGGTGCACCGGGAACGTGAACTCGGCGGCGATCCGGTTGCCCCTGAGCGGACCTTCCGCGAAATGGACGTTCACTCCAATGGGGAGGTCTACCCGGCTTCCCGATTGGAGGAAGGGGTTCGAGGCAGGCATGGCGGCCGGGTCCAGCTCCGGGTCCGCTCCCGACACGTCCCCCCACCGCTCCCAGTTGAGCCGGGCCGAACCGCTGAACCAGTCGTTGAAACGGGGGGCTACCCACGCCGTCGCCTCTCCCCGGTGGCCCAGGGAGTAGTCGCGGGAGTTCTCCCCCACCCGAACCACCGCACGTGCCTGGGCTCCGAACGTGCCATGTTCGTTTTCCGACATGAAGGTGAGGGCCGGTCGGAGGTCCAGCGTACCGGATCCGTGCTGCATCCCGTAGGGCAGGATCTGCTCGTCCGGATGACTGGCGGGGGTGACTCCCAGCTCATCGATGGATCCGGTCGGGACGGAGAGTCCCAGGGAGATGTGGGCCCGGTGGGGCCACGCTTCGTAGGCCGAGAAGAGTCCGTGGATCTCCAGGTCCCCCACTCCGGTGTTCCGGCTCTCGGCCAGGAACTGCTCGCTGGCGATCTCCGAGGTGGTTCTGAGGAACGGTAGAGACCCCCAGACCGTGAACCAGTCCAGGACCCCGTACGCCGCCTCCAGCCGGTGGCTTTGGGCGCTGACGGAGAGGGGGGTCATCTCGTAGTCCTGCAGAATGCGGATCGCCGGGATCGTGTCGGCCCCGATCCGGGTTCCCTCGTTCTCGGTGTGGAGGAGCCGGTAGGTGAAGAGGAACTCCCCTGCCCCTTGCAGGTGGTCCAAGCCGACCCCCACGGGGGCGTGGGCATCGGGACGGTCCGTCCAATCGCTTCCGGTCTGGGCCGCGGCGTCGCTTACGCCCAGGAGGCCTGCTCCCAGAACGAGGACGAGGCAGATCACCGTTCTCGCCATTTCCGGTCCCTCCACATCTCGGTTTCTTCACCCTTCGGGCACCGCCCGAAGAGAATCACCCCAAAATGCGGCCCCCGGACTGGTTGGAACAGGGGGCCCGGCCCGGGCGCCTACGGGGAGAGGCCACCGCTGCTGTGCTGGAGGAGGGTCAGGGACGCCCGGCCCGGGCGCCGTCAGGGAGAGGAACCTCCCGAAGCCGATCTGGTAGGCAATAGATCAGGTGGATCGGTGTCCGAGCGTGTTACGGACGCCCATGGCCAAAGGCTCCGGGAGCGGGGCCACGAACCCGTCAGGGGGATCGGAATGCCATCAAAGAACACGATCATCGGGGTTTCGCTCATGGTGCTGGGGCTCGCCCTGGGGGGAGGCGCCCTCTGGATGGGCACCGGCGGAGAGGAGCACGGGGTCGGAGAGGCGCTGGCCATGGCCCAGGACCAGGCACTGGAGTCCCATGACCGTGTGGCCTGGACCCCCGGAGACCCGTTGGAGATGACAGTCTACATGAGCCCCACCTGCGGATGCTGCGGGGAGTGGGTGAGCCACTTGGAGGAGCACGACTTCCAGGTGGAGGTCCGGGAGCGTGAGGATATGTCCACGGTGAAGGAGTCCTTCGGGGTTCCCCGGCCCCTGGCGTCATGCCACACGGGACTCGTCAACGGCTACCTGGTCGAGGGTCACGTTCCCGCGAACGACATCAAGAGCTTCCTTGCCGAGGCTCCGGAAGGTGCCCGGGGCCTGACGGTTCCGGCTATGCCCGTGGGGTCTCCCGGGATGGAGATGGGGGACCGTGTGGATCCCTACGATGTGCTCGTCATGATGGAGGATGGAGGGACCCGGGTCTACACGAGCCACGGCCCGAGCTGACCGGGAGGGTCCTCGGCGGGCTCGGCCATCCCGGCCGGCGCGTCCAGCACCCGGTCGGGGATCCCGAAGCCGTCCACCATTGGCGACGCCCATTCCCGGAGATCGCCGCACAGGCGATTCACCAGTTCCCGAACCGCCTTCGTCTTCCCTCCTTCCATGACCCCGCTCTCCAGGTACCACCCCGCCGCCTCCTCCATGCGAGTGAGGGCGTGGAGGGTGGCCAACTCGCCCAACAGGTCCGAGAGAGCCGGGGTGGCCGCCCGGGCCACCGCCTCCTGAAAGGCCTCCACCACGAGCCGGTCGGCGTGGGCTCTCCCTACGGCCAGAAGGTGGTCCTGGCAGTCGTTGGCGGCCCGGAACGGGTCCATTCCTCCGGAAATCCGTTCGTGGAGGCGCCGGGCCAGTGTATGGAGGAGCCGCTGCTCCCGGAAGCGGAAGACCTCCCGGTGGAAGTTCGGGTCCCTTAGGTGGGCTTCGTCCGTCTTGCGCGCTGTGACCGGATTGGCCCGCTGTAGGCGGCTTCCGGCCCGCCGGGCGGCTTCCCGGACCACCCGCCAGACACTCAGGTCCCCCATCAGGTCCCGGTATTCGGTGAGGAGCCCCTTGGCCACGAGCTGCAGGAGGACCGTGTTCGTCCCTTCGAAGGTGGTGAAGACATCCACGTCGTTCCGGAGGGTGCCGAACCGGTTGGCTGCCGCGTACCCTTCCCCCCCGCACGCTTCTCGGCACGCCTGGATCGTCTCCATGGCGTGGCGGGAGGCGGCCGCCTTCAGAGCCGCCGCCTGCACCTCCACTTCCGGGGGAGGGCGGTCGGGCCGGTCGGCATAGCGTGCCACTGTGTTGTCGACGGCGAAGTGGAGTCCGTACGTGGTGGCCAGTCGAGGGAGGAGGAGCCGTTGATGGGCTCGGTAGTCCAGGAGGGGGAGTTGGGGCTCCCCCGGGGGGCCGAACTGGCGCCGACGATTCCCGTAACGGACGGCGATGGTCAGCGCGGTCTTGGAAGCGCTCACCGAGGCGGCCGCTACGGAGATCCGGCCGGCCACCAGGGTCCCCAGCATGGTGAAGAAGCGCCGGCCTTCCCCTTCGATGGAGCTTTCGTAGGTGCCGTCGGGGTGGACCGAAGCGAACCGGTCCAGGAGCGATGTCCGGGGGACTCGAACGTTCTGGAAGGTGATCGAGCCGTTGTCCACACCGTTCAGCCCCACCTTTTCTCCCCGGTCCACGACGTGCACACCTCGTTGGAGATGGCCCGACTCGTCCCGGAGCGGGACGATGAAGGCGTGAACGCCGTAGTCCTCTCCCAGGGTACGGAGCCGGGCGAAGACGGTGGCGAGTTGCCCGTGGGCCGCCGCGTTTCCGATCCAATCCTTCGCGGCACCGGGATCCGGCGTGTGGATCTCGAATTCCTGGGAAACCGGGTCGTACTCCGCCGTCGTCCGGAGCTCGCGCACGTTCGAGCCGTGAGCTCGCTCGGTCATGGCGAAACACCCGGGGCGTTCCAGGGACGATACCTGCGGAAGGAGCTCTCCTCGGTGCCGGTCCGAGCCCAACTGGAGGATGCTTACGCCGAACAGTCCGAAGTGCACTCCGAACTTGACGAGGACGCTCAGGTCGCCGTAAGCCAAGGTTTCGAAGACCTTCACCGCGGCTCTGGTGTCCCCTCCACCGCCCACGTCCTGCGGATAGGCGAGAGAGCCCCATCCGTCCCGGGCCAGCGTCCGTAGGACCCGGAGCACCTCCTCCCGGTAGGCTTCGGTCCCTTCGGACCGGGAAGGGCGGAGCTCCTGCCCCTCCATCCGACTCAACAGCCGGGTCCGCAGCTCCAGCTGATCTCCCTCCAATGACCGGAGGATCGCGCCAGGATCCACTCCCGAGGGGTCCGAGCTGGGCCCAGCGTCCGTCGGCCCCGAACCGTTCCCGCCTCCGTCCCCGCCAGGACCTCCCTTCCGGTTCGACGGACGAGGGGAAAAGGGGAGCGTCGCTTCGAACCGATGGACCATGGACCCTCCGGGTCACGGGATGGAGGTGCGAAGGGAAGCTTACCGGCGCCGGGCCGGGGTGTTTCAATCGGGACTTGACCCCATGTTCCGGGGGTGTCACCATCCCATCCTTCGGCCGGCGTGGACCGAAAGGGCGCCGTCGGAAGTGACCATTCCATCGCCAGAGAGGTCAGGATGACTTCCCAGTCCCCGATCGTCGGGGTCATCATGGGCTCACGGTCCGATTGGGAGACCATGGCCCACTCGGCGGAAACGCTGGAGCTCCTCCGCGTCCCCCACGAGGTTCGGGTGGTTTCCGCTCACCGGACCCCCGACCTGCTCTACGAGTACGCTGGATCCGCAGAATCGCGGGGGCTCCAGGTCATCGTGGCCGGTGCGGGAGGGGCGGCCCACCTGCCCGGAATGGTGGCCGCGAAGACGCCGATTCCGGTCCTGGGGGTCCCGGTTCAGTCCCGGACTCTCCAGGGGTTGGATTCCCTCCTTTCCATCGTTCAGATGCCGGCCGGAGTACCGGTGGGCTCGCTGGCCATCGGCGAGGCCGGAGCGGTGAACGCGGCCCTCCTGGCAGCCGAGATCGTCGGGCTGTCCCGGCCCGAGGTTCGGGAGGCGGTCCGGGCGTACCGGAAAGAGCGAACGGAGGCGGTCCTGGCCGACCCCGACCCTCGGGAGCCGGCACCGTGACCGGGTGCGGGGAGGAGAAGGAGTCGTGAAGATCGGAGTGCTCGGGGGCGGGCAGCTCGGATGGATGCTCGCTCTGGCGGGTCTGCCCCTGGGACTGCGCTTCCGCTTCCTGGACCCCAAGTGGGATGCTCCCGCCCGGGAGGTGGGCCAGTTCCACCGGGCCGCCTACGACGACGAGGCTGCGGTGAACGAGTTCGCCCGAGGCCTGGATCGAGTTACGTGGGAGTTCGAGAACGTCCCGGTCGAGACGGTGCGGGCTCTCGGGGCCCGCCTATCGGTTCGTCCACCCCCCGTGGCTCTCGAACGTTCACAGGACCGAGTTACGGAGAAGCGCACTTTCCGATCGTTGGGGATCCCCACGGTGGCATTTCGCCCGATCTCCTCCAGGGCTGAGTTGGCCCGAGCCGGATCGGAGCTGGGCTTCCCCATCGTGCTCAAGACCCGAACCATGGGCTACGACGGAAAGGGCCAGGAGGTTCTGGGGCGGGCCGGGGAAGTGTCGGAGGTCTGGGAGTGGATGGGAGGCACGGAGCTGATCGCGGAGGATTGGGCCCCGTTCGAACGAGAGCTTTCCATCGTGGGGGTCCGGGATCGATCGGGCCGCCTGGCCTTCTACCCATTGGTGGAGAACGAGCACCGGAACGGCATCCTGGTTCGAACCCTGGCCCCGGCTCCCAATGTTTCCGACGGGCTGCAGCGCTTGGCGGAGAGTTACCTCAAGCGGCTCCTGGACGAGATGGGGTACGTAGGGGTTCTGGCGTTGGAGCTCTTTCAGGTGGGAGGCGAGCTCCTGGCGAATGAGATGGCCCCCCGGGTCCACAATTCAGGCCATTGGACGCAGGATGGTGCGGTGACGAGCCAGTTCGAAAACCATCTTCGGGCAGTGGCCGGGTTTCCCCTGGGCTCCACCGAGCCGGTGGGCGCCACCGTCATGGTCAACCTGCTGGGCGCCGTCCCGTCCCCTGCGGCGGTCCTGCGGCTGCCGGAGGCCAGGCTGCACCTCTACGGCAAGACGCCCCGCCCCGGACGAAAGCTGGGCCACGTGAACCTCCGGGGCCGAAGCCTTTCCGAATGCCTGGAGGCTGAACGAGGGTTGGAGAAGCTGCTTCCCGAGGGGAGTGGGCCGGTCGGGTAAGGACGAAACGGGGGCTCGGAGTGGAGTGGGGGCGGGGGGCGTCCGCGGGGAGCACGGTCCCTCAGGCGGCGCACCTCTCACAGAGCCCGTAGAGGACGAACTCGTGGTCCTCGAGCTGAAAGCCGTCGGGGGTCAGGGCTCTCACGTTGCCGGGACAGCCGTCCACTTCGTAGACCCGGTCGCACTCCCGGCAGTGGAAGTGGTGATGATGGTCCTTGCCGGCCAGCTCGTAGCGCGGGGTATCGCCGGGAAGCTCCACCGGGACGAGCCACCCTTCCTCCTGCAGGGCCTTGAGGTTCCGGTACACGGTGGCGATCCCCAGGCCCTCCACTTCGTCGCGGGCCTTCTCCAGGAGCTCTTTCGGGCTGAGGGGGTGCCCCGCCTCCCGTAGAGCCTTCCGGATCGCCTTCCGCTGCCTCGTGTCCCTTTGAATCCGGGGGTTGTTCATTCAATCACTCCCGTCCGAGCCGGGTGAGTCTCCGTTCGACCGGATGCCCTACGCCGCGAACTCGCTGGCTTTTTTCGTGGTTGGCGGGGTGCCCGTCGCCGTGGCCTCGTTCCGGTCCTCTTCACAACCCGGGCATCCGAGGCCACCAGCGGGAACGGAGGCCCCGTGGAGGCAGTGGAGTCGGCTGTTCCAGAGGAGACCGGCTGCGACTACCAGCGCTGACCCCGCGTTGGTCAGCGTCTCGGGAAGTGGAGCGAAGGCGTGACCGAGGGACGCACTCCATACCAGGAGTCCGGCTCCCACCGGTGCGAAGATCCACCATTGCCGATGCCGCCGGACTCCCGAACCGAGCGCTACGGCCGCAATGAGGGCCGTGGCCCCGAGCAGCACCGCTTCCACCGTCTTCGTGCCCGCGATGTTCGGCAACACGGCCACGGTCACAGGGAGGGCGGCGCAGTGGATTGCGCACGCGATGGGGGCCAGGGCCGCCCAACCCCACGGGTGTCGAAACGAAGGGATCATTCGGTGGAGACTCCGGTATACTCAAGGAAAACGATAAGTCAATATCACTCTGCCCGGGGGCTTCGTCAACCGTGTGGGAATGGGCCTTCGCCGGTCCTTCCCCCGGCTCAGTGGGTCCTCTTAACTTGGAACGAGAACGAGCCCGCTCCCTCGCTCCCTTCCTCCCATCCCGGCTTCCCTCGGAAGTGGGGGCGGAGGGTCGAGGAGAGGGGGCTTCACCCTTTTCGGGAGGTGTACGATGCTGGACGAAATCCGGGAGCGCTTGAACGAAGAGCTGGAGAGCCTGAACCACGAATTGAACGTGGTGCTTCCGGAGGTCATCTCGAAGGCCGTGGAGATGGGCGACCTGCGAGAAAACGCCGAGTACAAATCGGCGCTCGAGAGGCAGGAGTTCGTTCGGGCCCGGATGGATCACCTGAGCCGCAGGCTTTCCGAGTTGGCCAAGATCGACGTGGAATCGATGCCGGAGGATCGAGTCGGATTCGGCTCGAAGGTCACGCTGGAAGACCTGGACGACGGTGAGGAGATGACCATCACTTTGGTGGCCGGAGACTTCATGGACCTGGAAGCCGGGCACGTCTCGCTGGAGTCTCCCATCGGGAACGGCCTTATGGGTGCACGTGAGACGGAAGAGGTGGTCGTATCTCTTCCCGCCGGGGAGCGACGGTACCGGATCACGGCGCTCACTACCCTTCCTCAGCAACTCGGTATGGACGGAGAGTAGGAGGCTGGACGGACCGACTCCTTCCTCGACCCATCTCCTCCGGGTTCGAGGACTGACCAAAGGGTTCAGGGAGGGGGACCGGTTCCGGCCCGTGCTCGAGGGGGTGGATCTGGAGGTGGCGCCGGGGGAGTTCCTGACTCTCCTGGGGCCCAGCGGGTCGGGAAAGTCCACCTTCCTGAACCTGGT